>CAMOEO010000357.1 GCA_946612175.1 uncultured Verrucomicrobiota bacterium | reverse complement strand
CTGCTGCTGTTGCTGCTGCTGGTCCTGCTGCTGCTGATCCTGGTTCTGCTGATCCTGCTGGTTCTGCTGCTGATCCTGGTTCTGCTGCTGTTGCTGTTGCTGCTGCGGGGGACGGAGCAGTTCGAGAAGGCGGGCCATGTTGGCGGCGGACTGGCGGGCGTTGGGGAGCTGGTCGTCGGGGAGGACGGCGTCGGCGGGGGAGATGCCGCCCATGCCGAGCAGGGCGTGGATGCCGAGGGTCTCGTCGCAGAGGCGCTGGATCTCCTCGCGGGACTCGGGCGGGGGGCCCTGCGGGACGGGAGCCGGACCGGCGGCGGGGGCGTTGGAGGACGCGGCGGCGAGGGCGTCGAGCCAGGGCTGGAGGCGGTCGGCGAAGGTGCGGAAGAGGCCGATGGCGGCGGCCTGCTCGGCGACGGGGGTGCGCATGCGGGCGACGTCGGCGACGCGGGACAGGGCGTTGCTCTGGCAGTCCAGCGCGATGGCGAGCTGGGCGGGCGGATCGGCGGACATCGCGGCGAGGCCGAAGGCGGCGCCCTCGGCGCGGCGCATGGCGTCGAGGGCGGCGGGGTCGAGCTTCTCCAGCGCGCCGACGGCGCCCTCGGCGCGGTCCGCGGCCTCGGCGAGGGTATGCTCGAAGGCGGCGTAGTCGTCGGCGTTGGTGATCGCCTGCTTCGCCTCGGCGAGGAGGCGGCGGGAGAGGGGGCCCCAGACGTCGGCCGCGGCGCGCTGGCGCAGGGCGGCGTCCTCGAGCGCGGCGATGCGGGCGGGGGCGGGGTTGGTGAAGGCGGGGGCGGCGGCGGCGTAGGCGGCGCGGGCCTCGCGAAGGCATTCCTCGAGGAGGGCGGGGGCTTCCTTGCCGTCGAACCGCGCGGCGAGGGCGGCCTCGCGCGCCTCGTCGCGCAGGACGGGGATGCGGGCGAGGGCGGTGGCGAGGTTGGTGGTCGCGGCGGGGTCGCGCGGGCGGGCGCGGAGCGCGTCGCGGAAGGCGGCGGCGGCGTCCGCCATCGTCTCGGCGGCGCGCTTGGCCTCGGCGGCGCGGGCGGCGAGGTTGGTGGCGGGGGCCTCGGGCGGGGCGGAGGCGCGGCGGAAGAGGGCGAGGCCGAGACCCGTGGCGGCGTCCGGGCCGTCGACGGAGCGGAAGAGCTCGGCGGCGGCCTCGTCCTCGCCGGCGTCGAGCGCGGCGAGGGCGGCGTTGTAGCGGATGTCGCGCTCGAGCGCGGGGTCGGCGGGGGCGGGGGCGTCGAGCGCCTCCCGATAGAGGCGGAGGGCCTCGGCGGAATCGCCGGCGCGGCGGGCGCGCTGCGCCTCGCGGGCAAGATCGCGCCGGTCGGCGGGCGCGGGGACAGACCCCGTTGCGGTCGCTTCGGGGTCTGTCCCCACGGCTTTGGGGTCTGTCCCCGTTGCGGTGGTACTCGCGACAGTGGCGGGGTCTGACCCCACGGCTTTGGGGTCTGTCCCCGCGACGGCGGCGGGGTCTGTCCCCGCGGCGGCGCCCGCGGCGGCGGGCATGGCGAGGAGGACGAGAAGGACGGCGACGGCCGGCGCGGCGGCGCGGCGGCGCGGGCGGACGCCGGGGCGGCCGCGGGAAAGGGCGGCGGCGACGAGCAGGAGGAGGAGCCCGGGGGCGAGGAACCAGCCGTAGCGCTCGACGCGGGCGCGCCGGGCGGATTCGCCGGCCTCCTGGCGGACGAGGGCGCGGACGTGGTCCTGGTAGATCGAGCCGAGGGTGGCGGAGCCGACGGAGACCGAGGCGAGCGGGAGATAGACGCCGCCCGAGGCGGACGCGACGGCGGCGAGGGCGCGGTTGTCGAGCCGGGTGAGGACCTTCTCGCCGCGGTATTCCATCGTCTCGCCGCCGCGGTCGCCGACGGGGATCTCCGCGCCGCGGGAGCCGCCCACGCCGAGGCAGAAGACGGGGATGCGCGCCTCGCCGCAACGGCGGGCGAGCTCGAGCGCCTCGCCGGAGAGGTCCTCGCCGTCGGAGACGAGGACGACGGCGTTGTTGTCGCCCTCGAGCGGGGCGAACTTCTCCAGCGCGAGGGCGAGCGCGGCGCCGATGTCCGTCTCGCCGCGCGGGGCGGAGTCCGGGCCGGCGGCGTCGAGCGCCGAGCGGAGGAATCCGGCGTCGGTCGTGAAGGGGCAGACCATGCGGGCGCCGTTGCGGAAGGCGACGAGCCCGGCGCGGTCGCCGCGGAGGTCGGCGACGAGGTCGGCCAGATCGGCCTTCGCGCGGTCGAGGCGGTTGGGGTGGACGTCCTGCGCGAGCATGGAGCGGGAGACGTCGAGCAGGATCAGGACGTTGCGGGCGGCGGAGACGGCGGGCTCCTCGCGCTCGCCCCACTGCGGGCGGGCGAGGGCGGCGACGCAGAGGGCGAGCCCGGCGGCGCAGAGCGCGAGCTGGGCGGCGAAGACGCCGCCGGCGCCCGCGGCGCGGACGGCGGCGGGGCCGAGGAGGGCGAGCCGGGCGCGGCGGCGGCGGCGCGCCCAGACGGCGAGGGCGGCCCACGGGGGCAGGAGCCAGAGGAGGAGCAGAACGGCGGGATGCACGAAGTCCATGCCCCAAGTATCCCACAAGCCCGCGGGGAATTCAAGCGCTTGAGGAAAGGGGGGCGGGTGTGGTAGAATGACGCCACAACCCCGAAAGGACCCGCCATGGCCATCCCGCAGCTCTCCCTCTTCCTCGAAAACCGCCCCGGCCGCCTTGCCGCGATCTGCCACACGCTCACGGACAGCGGCGTCAACATCGCCTCGCTCTCGCTCGCGGACACCGCGGAGTTCGGCATCGTCCGGCTGCTCGTCGACCGGACGGAGACGGCGCGCGACGTGCTGCGCGAGGCCGGCTTCGGCGTGAACCTGCGGGACGTCGTCGCGGTCTCCGCGGCCGACGAGCCCGGGACGCTCGCCCGCGCGCTGGACACCGTCGACGCGGCGGGCGTCAACGTCGAGTACATGTACGCCTTCGCCGTGCGCGGGGGCGCCGAGGCGATCCTCGTCTTCCGCTTCGACGACGCCGCGCGCGCCGAGAAGGCGCTCTCCGCGGCGGGCTTCGTCCTGCTCGACGGGGACGCTCTCTTCTCCTAGCCCGCGCCCCGGCGCGGAAAAAAGCTGGACCTTCCCCACTTTTTGGCGCCGCGCCGTCGCGGAGGCCCGCAAATCGCGC
>CAMOEO010000356.1 GCA_946612175.1 uncultured Verrucomicrobiota bacterium | reverse complement strand
GGCGCTAAGGCGCGATTTGCGGGCCTCCGCGACGGCGCGGCGCCAAAAAGTGGGGGAAGGTCCAGTCGCCCGTCGCGCCCATCGGCGTCCGGTCGCCCCGGCCCGCCACGTCGAATCCGTTTGCGCCGCCGCGGCCGTTTCTGCTACACTTCCCCCCATGCGCATTTCCCTCTCCACCAACTGGAACTCCGCGCGGCACGAGGAGGGCGGCCCGATGCTCGACGAGATCGCGGCGCTCGGGTTCGACACCGTCGAGCTCGGATACGCGCTCTCCTTCGGCCAGGCCGAGGAGGTTCGGCGCAGGATGAAGGCCGGCGCGCTCCGCGTCTCGTCCGTCCACGCCTTCTGCCCGAACCCAAAGCCCGGCTCCCACGCCGGCCCCGAGCCCTTCTCGCTCTGCGACGCGCGCGACTTCCGCGGGCGCCGCCACGGCATCGAGGCCGTGCTCGCCTCCGCCCGGTTCGCCTCCGAGCTCGGCGTCTCGCGCATGGTGCTGCACGCGGGGCGCGTCCCCGTCTTCCGCGCCGCCCGCAAGCTCGACCGCCTCGTCTGCGATGGCTGGCGCGAGGACCGCCCCGAGCGCTACGACCGCCGGCTCTGCCGCTTCCAGGACAAGCGCGCCCGCTGCGCGCGAAAGCCGTTCGAGACGCTCTGCGACTCCCTCGAGGAGATCCTCCCCGAGATGGCGCGCCTCGGCGTCACGCTCTGCCTTGAGAACCTCCCCACCGCCGACGGCTGCCCGGACGAGTCCGAGATGGACGCCCTGCTCCGCGACTTCGAGGGGGAGCCCCTCGCCTACTGGCACGACGCCGGCCACGCCCAGCGCCGCCAGCAGCTCGGCCTCATCCACCACGCCGGGCTCGTCCGGCGCATGGCCCCGCACATCGGCGGCTTCCATCTGCACGACGTCGCCCCGCCGCTCGCCGACCACGTCATGCCGCCCGGAGGCCTCGTCGACTTCCGCATCTTCGCCCCGTTCGTCGCGGGCGACGCCCCGCTCGTCATGGAGCCCGCCCCCGGCACGCCGGCGGAGGACGTCGCGCGCGGCCTCGCGTATCTCCGAGGCCTCTGGTCCGTCTGACCGCGGCCGCGCGCCGTCCCGGCGGGCCGCCCCCGAAAACGAACCGGCGCGGTCGGACGACCGCGCCGGGGAAGTTGGTTGCGGGGAGATGATTTGAACATCTAACCTTCAGGTTATGAGCCTGACGAGCTACCGGGTTGCTCTACCCCGCAATGGGTGGCGCGCCTCGCAGGATTCGAACCTGCAACCTTCTGATCCGTAGTCAGATGCTCTATCCAATTGGGCGAGAGGCGCACGGTTGCACGCGCCGGACGGGTTGCGTGACAACGGGTGGGGAGCATAGCAAAACCGCCCCCCGAATGCAAGCACTTTTTTTCTCCGGCTAGAACAGGCTCTGCTGGATGACCGCCGCCGGGAGTCCGAGGGCGGCCCGGAGGGCGGACTCGTCCATCGTCGCCGTGCCGTACTTGCGGGCGGCGGCGGTCTTGTCGGCGCCGGGGTTGTCCCCGATGGCGAGCAGGTCGGTCGCGCCCGTGACGGACGAGGCGACCTTGGCGCCGCGGTCCTGCAGCTTCTGCGTGAGGTCGCGGCGCTTCAGGTCGTGGAAGGTGCCCGTGATGACGACGGTCCGGCCGGCGAAGGGGTCCCCGTCCCTCGGCTCGGGGCGCTCGCGCCTCTCCGCGCCGAACTCGCCCTTCGGGTCGATGCCGAGCCGCTCCATTCCGGCGAGGAAGGCGCGGCCCGCCTCCGAGCCGAAGAAGCCGTCGAGCGCGCGCACGGCCTCGGGCTTCACGACGCACGTGTAGGCGAGCGGGCCGTTCTTGAGCTTCGCGCCGACGCCTTCGCGCACAAGGCGCTCGCCGAGCTCCTCGAGTTCGCGCGAGACGCGCTCGAACTCCTCGGCCTTCGCGACGCGGGCGGCGATGCCGAGCTCGCGGTTCTCCCGTGCGCGCGGGGAAAGCGAGGGGAGCCTCTCCTCCAGATCGTAGAGGCGGCGCGCGTCGGCGACGAGCGCCGAGGAGGCCAGGTCGCGGAGCGACCGATGGTGCGCGGCGACGTCGCGCGCGACGGCCGCTCCGATGCCCGGGATGCCGAGCGCGTAGAGCCAGCGCGCGAGCGGAAGCGTCCGGGCGCGCTGCAGCGCGGCGGCGATCGTCCGGGCGTTGGCGGCGCCGAGCAGGCGGGCGGAGCCGCCGCCGGCGCGCCCCTCGGCGGCGCCGAAGAGCGTGCCCTGCGCGGCGGCGCCCTCCGGGGCCGCGAGCGGCAGCGAGGGGTCGGAGGGAGCGGGGCCGAGGTCGAGCGTCGCGAGCAGGATCTCCGGCAGGGAGAAGAGGTCGAGCGGCGCCGAGACCAGGCGCTGGTCGACAAGCGCCGCGGCCACGCGGTCGCCGACGCCCTCGATGTCGAGCGCGTCGCGCGAGGCGAAGTGCACCAGCCG
The DNA here is from genome assembly GCA_946612175.1 of uncultured Verrucomicrobiota bacterium. Taxonomy (GTDB): domain Bacteria; phylum Verrucomicrobiota; class Kiritimatiellia; order RFP12; family UBA3636; genus UBA3636. The sequence goes on along the minus strand of CAMOEO010000356.1, from coordinate 702 downwards.
TCCGACGAGCTGCGCGGGGCAGAGGTAGTTGGTGCAGCGCAGGGCGACCTCGCCCTCGCGGCGCGCGACGGGGGCGCCGCAGGCCGGGCAGCGCTCCGGCATCGAGAACTCGCGCTCCGCGCCGGTGCGCCTCTCCTTCAGGACCGCGACGACGGCGGGGATCACCTCCCCCGCCTTCTCGATCAGCACGCGGTCGCCGATCCGCAGGTCCTTGCGGCGGATGTCGTCCTCGTTGTGGAGCGTCGCGCGGGAGATCGTCGAGCCCGCGAGGCGGACGGCGCGCAGCTCCGCGACGGGCGTGAGGACGCCCGTGCGCCCGACCTGGACCGTGATCGCCTCGACGACGGTCTCGGCGCGCTCGGGCGCGTACTTGTAGGCGCGCGCCCAGCGCGGGGCCTTGGCCGTCGCGCCGAGCGTCCCGTAGAGCGAGCGGTCGTCGACCTTGACGACGGCGCCGTCCATCTCGAACGGGAACGCGTGGCGGAGCGTCTCCAGCTCGTCGATCGCGCGCAGGACCTCGTCGAGCCCGCAGCAGCGCCACGTGCGCGGCTGCGTGGGGAACCCGAGCGCGGCGAGGCGCTCCAGGAGCGCGTGCTGCGTGGCGGGGTCCGGCTCGCCGCGCAGCGCGCCGAGGCCGTAGAGCACGACCGAGAGCGGGCGCCTCGCGACCTCGCGCGGGTCGAGGAGCTTGATCGAGCCGGC
>CAMOEO010000355.1 GCA_946612175.1 uncultured Verrucomicrobiota bacterium | reverse complement strand
CGAGAAGGCCGAGCGTAACGGGCCAGCAGAGGACGGCGACTTCGAGGAGCCCGATTGCGAGCATTCCGTTGTAGCGGTCCTCCGTTGCGGGGGAGAACAGACCGGAGTAGAACGTGTCCGGCTCGCGGTCGGCGCGCCAGCGGTAGCGGGACGAGGGGGAACATCCGTAGGGCATGGGGAAAGGATAGCACAGGGGCCATGGAGAAATCAATTACAAAAATAAATCATTAAAATTACAATAAAAAATACAATAGAATTCGGTGTTGCGGGTAACGGCTCTACGAACTCCGCGACCTCTGCGTGAGGTTACTCGCTTGAGGGAAACGGCTCTGCGGCCTCTGCGTGAGGTGATTCGCTTGAGGGTAACGGCTCCGCGAACTCTGCGGTCTCCGCGTGATCAAACCCGCTCGAGCGCAATGGCCTCCGCGTGGCGGAGGAGGACTTCCAGCGCCGCGTCCCGCGCGGCGGCGCGCACCGCGTCGCGGCCGCCCGCGAAGAGCCGCCACTCGGCGCCCGACCCCCGCGTGCCGGACCAGCCGACGTACACCGTCCCGACGGGAATGTCGCGCTCCGGGTCGCCGTCCGGCCCCGCGAGCCCGGTGACGGACACCGCGAGGTCGGCGCCGAGCGCGGCGCGTGCGCCCCGCGCCATCTGCTCCGCGACCTCGGCGCTCACCGGCCCGGGCCCCGCGAGCAGCGCGGCGTCGACGCCGAGCAGCGCGCGCTTGACGTCCGTCGCGTAGGAGACCACCCCGCCACGGAACCACGCCGACGCGCCGGGGACCGACGCGAGCGCGGCCGCGACGAGCCCCGCCGTGCAGGACTCCGCCACGCCGACGCGCAGCCCCGCCGCCGCGCACCGCGCGGCAATCCGCCGCACGAGCGCCGAAGCCTCCGTCGTCCCCATGGTCTCCGCGGTCTTCATCGTCCCCTCCCTATTGCCTTGTGCGGATGCGCCGCGTGCGAATGCCCTTCGGCTCCGCAGGGGCGGGGCGCGCGCCCGTGCGGCGTTCCAGCGAGCGGAGCCCCTCCGTCGCGGCGACAAGCCGCCGCAGCGCCTCGCCGGCGGCGTTCGCGTCCTCCGGGCCGAGGTGGCGGAAGCCGTCGTGATGGAACTGCTCCGCCCCGGAACGGCTGCGCGTGACCGTCTTGAAGAAGAACCAGCTCTCGCGCCCCCGGGCGTCCGGCGCGCGGTAGGGATAGGGCGGCTCGATGTCCGCGCCGCGGACCGAATCGGAGAACGGCGGCAGGATGCGGATTGCGCGCAGATCCGTCACGGCGTACACCGCGAAGGAGGAAAGGATCCGGTGCAGCAACGGGGAGAGCAGCCCCATCAGCCCGACGGCGGGGAAGACCAGCATCGGCGCGGGCAGGCCCCGCCCCCCGGCGACGAACCAGGCGCGGAGCGGCAGCGCGACGAAGAGCGCGCCGACGCCCATCGCGACCCACCAGCCCTCGAACCACCAGGTGGGGACGGGGCGTCCGACCCAGAGCAGCGACTCGCCGGGGCGGAGGCGGCGCTCGACGCGGGCGCGGGCGCGCTCCTCGCGCGTCGGTGGCGGAGGCGACGAGGGGTCGCGGAGGCGGCGGGAATCGCCGCGGTCGTATCGGGGTTCGGGCTCGGACATGGCGGAACTGGCGGGGATCGCCTATTGCTTCTCGAGGCGGAGGTTGCGGATGACGAGCGCGGCGCGGTCTGCGGGCAGGTCGCGGTACTGGACGTTGAGGGACAGGACGGCATTCTCCGCGGCGGGGGCGTCCTTCGGGAGGAGGCGTCGGACGGGGATGCGCACGGTCTGCCACGTGGCGGGGTCGGCGTCGATGCGGTCGCCCTCGACCCTGGGGCCGACGTAGGGGCCTGACTTCTCGCCGCCGTCCGCGAGCCGGAACCGAAGGGCGATCTGGAAGCGCTGTCCGCCGGGGCCTTCCGCGCCGAGCGGCGTGCGACCGCCGTTCGCCTCGAAGACGAGGTCGTACGCGGCGGGGTCCCCAGCGAAGGGGGCGGGCGAGGGGAGGATCAGGTTCGCGCCGCACCAATTCGCGGAGCCGTCCGTGAGCGAGAGGACGAGGGCGGCGCCGTCGCGCTCGGGCTTCACGCCGCCCCAGCCCTTGAGCTTGAGCCGCCGCGCGGCGAACGGGCTTTCGTCGGGTAGCTCGACGGAAATCGCCTCGATGATCGGGATGGTCTCGCCGCAGGCGCTCTCGATGTCGATCGTGGCGAGGATCTTCTCCGGGTGCGGGTTCTCCCAGCGCAGGACGTGGAAGCCCTTGCTCTCGGAATTGGCCCAGCCCGTGTAGAAGCGCCGGGCGGCGCGCGCCAGGCGGAGGCGGCGCGTGTCGACCCACCAGTCGCCGAAGTCGACGCCCCCGACCATCGGGGCGGTCTCCGAGGTGCCGTCCGCGTAATGCACCACGTAGCGGAAGCCCTCGACGTCCTTCGCGACCCACGCGCCGGCGTGCAGGAAGTAGACCGCCTCGGCCTTGCATCCCACCGTGATGCCGCGCACGGCGTCGGGCAGGTCGGGAAGATGCGTCGAGCGCAGCATCACGCACGCGCGGTCGTCGTTCTGGTCGGGGCGGATGAAGTCGAACGGCACGCCGTTGCAGTCCGTGGGGCCCCACGGCGCGTGGCGCAGGTGGTTCTCTCCCTGGTCGGTCCAGCCGCCCTTGCCGTCGCCCGCGACGGTGTCGCCGTAGGATCGGTTGGCGAAGGGCGCAAGATCGAGGAACCGCACGCGCGATGGGTCGACCGAGAAGGCCTTGGCAACGGCCTTCGGCGCGCGTTCGGCGAGCCAGGCGGGCATGCGGGCGAAGGTCTCCTCGTAGGACTCGACGGCGATTCCGGATGCGGAGGGCGCGGAGATGGCGCCGCACGGAGTACTCCCCCCGGCGCTTCGCGCCACCCCCCTCTCGGAGGGGGGCAGGCCGGGCGCGGGGCGCGAGCGCAGGACCACCGGGACGTCCGGTTCGAGAAGAAGGAGAAAGGCGCCTTCGGAATCGGGGGCGAGGAGGACGCGGCGGGAAAGGTCGAGGAGAACGGGGGGCTCCGCGCCCCCCGAACCCCGCTCTGGCCGGGCCGGAGCCCGGCCATCAGGACTCCCGGCCTCCGCGCTCTCCGCGACCTCCGCGTGAGAACCAAGCTCCGCGCGCTCCGCGTGAGAACCAAGCTCCGCG
>CAMOEO010000354.1 GCA_946612175.1 uncultured Verrucomicrobiota bacterium | reverse complement strand
GCAGGAGGATGGCGCGAAGGATCATCGGGACGGACGCCAGGTAGAGGGCGGCGACTGTGCAGGCGACGATCGCCGTGCCCTTGATGGTGGGGTCGGCGACCCTGGCGAGGAAGCCGGCGAGCAGCACGGTGGCGGAGCCGAGGAGGAGCAGAAGCAGGAGCCCGCCCGGATAGGCAGCGGAGACGGGGAAGCGGAGCAGGCGGGCGCGGCGGGAGGCGGGGCGCTCGGCCAGCACGCGGCGCGGGACGCCGGGCGGCGCGCCGGCCGCGGACTGGTGCGAGAGGAGGAGCGCGACGCAGAAGGCGCCCGCCCAGACGAAGGGGATGGCGGCCTCGGAGAAGAGGAGCGCGAGGCCCGCGAGGACGGGAAGCCAGGCCGCCCAGAGCGCGAGGAGGGTGAGGCGGGGGACGCGGTCGCGATCCGACGAGGCCGGGGCGAGCGCGCGGGCCGAGGAGGCGCGCAGCTGGAGGTTCAGGCTCGTGACGGCGGCGAGGACGAGCAGGGCGATCCAGAGCCCCCTTGCGCCCACCGAGGCGAGCGGGGAGGCGACGGGCGAAGCGCCGTGGGCCATCATCGTGCGCGACATGCCCGCCACCGCGGCGGCCATCACGCCGCCGAGGCCCGCGAAGAGGAAGTACTGTCCGCCGAAGAACTGCAGCAGGACCATCGCGACCCAGCGCTGGGCGGTGGAGCGGCGGCGGTTCGCGGCGATCGCGACGGCGATGTGCAGGACGACGGAGCAGGCGAGGAGCTGCCCGCCGCAGGAGAGGAGCACCGCGACGGGATCGACGCCGCGCAGCGCGACGCAGAGCAGCTGGAACGGGAGCGACCCCGCCACGAGCGCGGCGGCGAGGACGAGCCCCGCCTGTACCTTTCCGTCGATCACCGCCGAGGGGGGCGCGGCCGTCGCGAGCTCGACGAGGGTGCGGTCCTTCGGGTTCTCCGCGACGAAGCGCGCGAAGACGAGGAACGGCAGCACGAGGCAGAGCGCGAGGCCGAGGATGCCGCCGAGGATGCCGAGCAGGATCGTGCCGAGCATGCCGGCCGTTTCCGGGGGGCCGGCCTTCTCGACCGCGGGGATCGTCAGCGCCGCCGCGAGGAGCTGTCCGAAGAGCAGCAGGACGATGCCGCCCGAGACGATCTTCGAGCGGGTGAGCTGGCGGAGCTCCTTGAGGAGGTAGGGGTTCATGGAGTGAACAGCTAACAGCTAAGAGTGAACAGCTAACAGCTAAGAGTGAACAGCTAAGGTTGAAGGGGTTGAAGGGGTTGAAGAGGTTGAAGGGGTTGAAGAGGTTGAAGGGGTTGAAGGGGTTGAAGAGGTTAAAGAGGTTAAAGAGGTTGAAGAGGTTGAAGAGGTTGAAGAGGCGGGGGAGAGGGAAGGGGCGGGGGAGAGGGAAGGGGCGGGGGAGAGGAGGTAGGCGCGGAGGGAGCGGAGGAAGGGGAGGAGGTGGAGGAGGAGGCCGAGGAGGAGGAAGGAGGCGGCGTAGAGGGTCTGCAGGCGCATCGCGTCGCTCATCAGGGGGATCGAGCCGGCGCTGCCGGCGCGCCTCCACAGGGGGTTGTTCATCTCGAGCGCGGCGAGGTTGAAGGGGAAGCGGGAGGGGTCGACCGAGCCGCCGATCGAAAGGAGGTTCGGCAGGATCATGGCGAGGCCGACGAGCACGGCCGCGACGGGAACGACGAAGCGGGTGCCGACGCGGCGCGCGATCGGGGGGATGCGCAGGAGCGCGCGGGAGAGGAGCAGCGCCGCGAGGAGGTAGGCCCAGAGGACGTGGAAGAACGCGATGCCGCCGAAGTTGAGGGCCGCCCCCGACTTCACGTGGGTCCACCAGGGAATGAGGAGGGCGGCGGCGAGGGCCCCCGGCGCGAGGAGGAGCAGCGCGAAGGCGAGGCCGCTCTCCGCGCCCGTCGCGAACGGGAAGCGGAGCAGCCGGCGCAGGCGCGAGCGCGGGCGGTCGAGGAGCACGCGGCGGGAGGGGCCGGAGGGCGAGGAGAGGTCCAGGGCCGCGAGCGGGAGGACCCCGAAGCCCGCGAGGGCGGAGAAGACGAGGATCGCCTCCCGGACGTCGCCCGGCGTCCCGGAGCCCGGGAGGAAGAGCGCGAGCAGGACGAACCCCGCGAGCCAGGCGAGCCAGAGCGCCGCGGCGGTGAGGCGGAGCGGGCGGGAGCGGTCGGTCGCCGGCGGGGCGAGCAGCGAGATGGCGAGGCCGCGGAGCAGGAGGTTGGCGCTGACGATGGCCGCGGCGCCGACGCCGAGGAAGCTCGCCTCGTTCCAGTCCATCTCCTCGTAGCCCACGGCGGAGAGCAGCGCGAAGGGGACGCACGGGATGACGCAGAGCGCCCAGGCGCACCAGCGGACGGCGGCGGGGACGCGCGCGGCGGCGAGGAAGAGCGAGAGATGGAGCGCGAGGGAGGCGCAGAGGCCGATGGCGAGGGTCCAGGACAGGATGTAGAGCACGTCGACGCCGCCGAGCAGGTAGGAGCAGAGCAGGAACGGCAGCGCGCCGGCGAGGAAGAGCCCGAGGAGCGCGAGGCCGGAGCGGATCTTGCCGTCGACGAGGGCCGAGGTGCGGAGGGCGGTGGCGGCGAGCAGCTCCGCGCGGCCGGGGCCGTGCTCGGAGACGAGCCGGGCGAAAAGGTTGCCCGGGACGACGAAGGCGAGGATCGGCGCGAGGATCGCGGCGAGCCAGCAGAAGACGTAGTCTCCGGTGTCGGAGTCGAGGCCGCCCGCTTGGTCGGTCATGGAGACGACGACGAGGGCGGAGGCGACGAGCTGCACGAGGAAGTAGCCGACGATCGCGCCGGAGATGGTGCGGGAGCGGGTGAGCTGGCGCAGCTCCTTGAGGGTGACGGGGTTCATGGAGTGAAGAGTTAACAGTTAAGAGTTAAAAGTTTGGGGTTGAAGGGTTGAAGGGTTGAAGGGGTTGAAGAGGTTGAAGGGTTGAAGGGGAAAGGGGAAAGGGTGAAGTTGCGTGGCGGGGTGGCGGGATTGTCCATCAACTCTCAATGTCCACCAATCGGCAATGTCAACAATGACAATGCAAATTGGTGGGAGAGCCGGGCGGAAGTTGGATTGGAATTGTCTTTTGCGTTGGTGGACACTGGTGGCATTGGGAGTTGGTGGACATTGTCAGGGCTCTGCGCTCTCTGCGTTCTCTGCGTGAGTTTCTTCCGCGGCGGGGCGCTGCGTGGCGCAGAGGCGGAAGCCGAGGTCGAGGCTC
>CAMOEO010000353.1 GCA_946612175.1 uncultured Verrucomicrobiota bacterium | reverse complement strand
CCCGTCGAGAAGATGATGCGCGACGCCAAGATCACGCAGATCTACGAGGGCACCAACCAGATCCAGCGCGACGTCATCGGCAAGGCCCTCATCAAGGAGGCCGCCTCCGGGCTGCTCTAGCCATGAAGACGTTCGAGGAACTGTTCGCGGAGCTGTCGGCGAAGGCGAAGGCGGGCGATCCCGCCTCCGGGACGGTGAAGGAGCTCGGGAAGGGCGTCCACTTCATCGGCAAGAAGCTGACCGAGGAGGCCGCCGAGTCCTGGATGGCCGCCGAGTACGAAGGGAACGAGCGCACGGCGGAGGAGCTTTCGCAGCTTCTCTACCACGCGCAGGTGATGCTCCTCGCCAAGGGTCTCACCCTCGAGGACGTCTACCGCCACCTGTAGCGCCGGTCGCCAACCCGGCCGGTTCCGCTCCGCGCATTGCACGCGGGGCGGCTTTGTGCTAGGATACGCCCCGTTTTCAACCCGAAAGGCCTCATCTCATGTTCCAAGGCACCTACACCGCCCTGATCACGCCCTTCAACCGCGACGGCTCCGTCGACTACGGCTGCCTCCGCGCCCTCGTCGACCAGCAGGCCGCCGCCGGCATCGCCGGCGTCTGCCCCGTCGGCACGACCGGCGAGTCCCCCACCCTCGACTACGAGGAGCACGCCCAGGTCATCCGCAAGACCGTCGAATACGCCGCCGGCCGCATGCAGGTCGTCGCCGGCACCGGCGCGAACTCCACGCGCGAGGCCGTCGAGCTCACGCGCCACGCCAAGGAGGATGGCGCGGACGCCACGCTCCAGATCGCCCCCTACTACAACAAGCCCTCCCCCGAGGGCCTCTACCGCCACTTCGCCGAGGTGGCCGAGGTCGGGCTCCCCGTCCTGCTCTACAACGCGCCCGGCCGCACCGCGCGCGACATCCCCGTCCCCGTCCTGCGCCGCCTCGCCGCGCACGACGCCGTGAAGGGCATCAAGGAGGCCGCGGGAGACGCCAACCGCGTCAACCTCATCCGCGCCGCCATCGGCGACCGCCTCGACATCCTGTCGGGCGACGACTCGCTCACCCTCCCGATGATGGCCGCCGGCGCGAAGGGCGTCGTCTCCGTCGCCTCCAACGTCGTCCCCGCCGAGATCGTCAAGATGGTGAACCTCGCGCTCGCCAACGACTTCGCCGGCGCCCTCGCCGTCCATACGCGCCTGCTCAATCTCTTCGCCGACCTCTTCATCGAGGTCAACCCCGTCCCCGTCAAGGCCGCGATGGCGATGGCCGGAACGGCCGAGGAGGTCTACCGCCTCCCGCTCTGCGAGCTCCTTCCCGAGCACCGCCTCCAGCTCGAGCGCACCCTCCGCGAACTGGGGATCGCCCAATGACCGCCATCGCCATCTTCGGCGCCGCCGGCCGCATGGGCCGGTCGATGGCGGAGAACCTCACGGACTTCCCCTCGCTGCGCCTCGCCGCCGCCGTCGAGGCCCCCGGCCACCCCGCCCTCGGCCGCGACGCCGGCGAGGTCGCCGGCGTCGCCCCGCTCGGCGTCCCGGTGACCGACGACGCCGACGCGGCCGTCGCCGCCTGCGACGTCGCGATCGACTTCACGTTCCACACGGCCGTCCCCGCCCACGCCGCGCTCGCGAAGGCGCACCGCAAGGCCTTCCTCGTCGGCACGACCGCGCTTGCCGACGCCGAGCGCGCCGCGGTCCTCGCCGTCGGCGAGGTCGCGCCCGTGCTGGTCGCCTCCAACATGTCCGTCGGCGTCAACGTCCTCGAGGCGCTCGTCCGCCGCGCCGCCGCCGCGCTCGGCCCCGGGTTCGACATCGAGGTGGTCGAGATGCACCACCGCCACAAGAAGGACGCCCCCTCCGGCACCGCGCTCTCGCTCGCTCGCGCCGCCGCCGAGGGCCGCGGGCTCGACTTCGGCGCCGTCGCGCGCTTCGGCCGCGAGGGCGTGACGGGCGAGCGCCCGCCGGACGAGATCGCCGTCCACGCGCTGCGCGGCGGCGACGTCGTCGGCGACCACGACGTCGTCTTCGCCGCGGACGGCGAGATGGTCCGCCTCTCCCACCGCGCCACCTCCCGCTCCTGTCTCTCGCGCGGAGCCCTCCGCGCCGCCCGATGGCTCGCCGCGCAGCCCGCCGGCGTCCACACCCTCGCCGAGTCCCTCGGCCTGTAGACAGACCCCGCATGGACTTCGAACCCTTCCTTCGCTCGCTTCGCGAGACGGGCGCCTACGCGACGCCCCCCGAGGCGCGGCGCCGCCCCGCCTTCCTCGCCACGCCCCGGTTCCAGCTCGGCATGCTCCGCGTCTACGCGAGCTTCGTCGCCGCCTCCCGGCGCCCGGGCTTCGACCGCCTCGCCATCGCCCGCCGCTCGCACATGGTCTTCAACCTCGTCGAGCGCCTCGGCGGCACCGTCGCCGTGGAGGGGTTCCGCGCGCTCGACGCCCTCGGCGGCGGCCCCGCCGTCGTCGTCTGCAACCACGTCTCCGCGCTCGAGACCTACCTCATGCCCTCGCTCCTCGCCCCGTGGGGCCCCATGACGTTCGTCCTCAAGGCGTCGCTCCTTCGCTACCCCGTGATCGGCCGCGGCCTCGCCGCGATGGATCCCGTCCCCGTCTCCCGCAAGAGCCCCGTCGCCGACCTCCGCGCCGTCCTCGACCACGGCGGCCGCATCCTCGCCTCCGGCCGGTTCGTCGTCCTCTTCCCGCAGGGCTCCCGCGAACGCGTCTTCGACCCCGCCACGTTCCGCTCGCTCGGCACCAAGCTCGCCCAGCACGCCCGCGTGCCCGTCGTGCCGTTCTGCGTCGCCTCCGACTTCCTCCGCATCGGCGAGTGGAACCGCGACCTCTTCGCCTCCGTCCACGCGGAGTCCCCCCTCCGCGTCGCCTGCGGCGAGCCGATCCCGTGGGACCTCCCCGCCGCGGAGCTGCAGCGCCGCCAGACGGACTTCCTCTCCGCCACGCTCGCCCGGTGGCAGAAGCTCGACGGCCGCACCCTCCTCCTCCCGCCGCCCCCTCCGAACGGCTGAGCCCCCATGCGCGCGCCCGCCCTCCTCCGCCTCCTCCCCGCCGTCGCGCTCGCGACCGCGCTCCCGGCGGGCTGCGCGCTTCCCGCGGCGTTCGAGGCGGCGGCGTCCGCGCCCCCCGCCCCCGCACGCCGCACGCTCTTCGAGGAGGTCGGCATGGAGCCCGCCCCCCCGCCAAAGGCGCCCCCCCGTCCCCCCAGGGGGGTGCCTATTTCCCCCG
>CAMOEO010000352.1 GCA_946612175.1 uncultured Verrucomicrobiota bacterium | reverse complement strand
AATACTCCTCCGATAGGGCCCCCGGCCGCCTTCGGGAAAGGGGGGCTTCCGATTATGCCGTGTCGAATCCCCCCGATGGCCTTTGGGGAAAGGGGGGGCTGTGTTATGGCGAGACGAGCGAGGGGAGGAGCTCGAGGAGGGCGTCGTCGAGGGGGAAGAAGGCGGCGCCGCGGCAGCCCGCGGCGGCGCAGGCGGAGAGCTCGGCGGCGGCCGCCGCGGCGTCGGTCTGGCTTTCGTCGGCCCCGGTGCCGATGCCCGGCAGGAGCGAGGAGGCCGGCGCGGCGGCAAGGCACGCGGCGAGGCGCGCGCGGAACGCGGCGGGGTCGTCGTCGTAGATCATCGGGCTCACGAAGTCGACGAGGCCATCCTTGATCCACGCGGGCCAGTCCTGGTTCAGGGTGGCGCCGTCCGACGGGGTCGGGAAGACGGCGGCCGAGACAACGGCGTCGCGGCGTTCGCCCCGGACGGCGGCGGAGACGTCGCGCACCAGCGCGGTGACGGCCGCCGTGCGTTCGGGCGTCGCGGGGACGCCCGCGGCGGTGCGGACGTAGTCGAGATGGATGCCGACCGCGCCCGCGCGGACGATGCGGACGGCGTCCTTGACGACGGCCTTGCGGACGGCGGGGTCGGCCGGGTCGCGCCATGAGCCGTCCTTGGCGAGCAGGCAGGGCAGCCAGGCGTGGAGGGCGGGCCCCTTCTTCTCCTCGCCGCCGGTGCGGGCGCGGAACCAGGCGGCGTTCCCGCGGACGAACAGGGCGCCGAGGGCGGCGGGCGCGTCGCCGACGCGTTCCGGCTCCGACCAGGCGGCGAGAAGGAAGCCCTCGGGCGTCGCGGGCGGCGCGGCGGGCGCCGCGGCGGGGGTTGCCGCGGGGACGAGGTCGGGCGCGAGCGCGTCGAGGATCTCGCGGACGAGCCCGCAGGCCGCGGGGAAGGCGCGCGGGGGATGGTGGGCGAACCAGGCGCCGCGGGGGACGAGGACGACGGCGGGGGCGGCGGTCACGGTGCCGTCGGCGGCGATCCACGTCGCAAGGGTGCGCCGCTCGGCGGAGCCGGGGCGGGGGCAGATGCGGCCGTCGGTCGCGTGGGGGATGCGGTGGCCGGAACCGGCGACGGAGAGGCCGCGCCAGCCGCCGGACGAGGTCTCCCAGGTGCCGGCGGCGAGGCCGAGCAGCGAGGCGAGCGAGGGGTCGGCGGAGTGGAAGACGACGAGGCGCCCGCCCGCGCGGACGAAGGCGCGGAGGCGGGTCTTGTCGACGGGGCTGAGCGCGGCGGGGTCCGGGAGGAAGAGGACGCGGACGCTGGCGAGGTCGGACTCGGTGAGCCTGGAGGCGGGAAGGCGGTCGTGCGCGACGCCGATCCGGTCGAGCAGGCGGTCGCAGCGGTCGGCGAGCAGGCCCGAGCCGGCGACGGCGACGGGGACGCCGGGCGCGAAGGAGGCGGAGGCGATGGCGACCGGGGGCGTGTCGGAGGCGGCGGCGCGGCGCCAGAGGGAGACGCGGACGGCGTCCGCGGCGGCGGCGCGGCTCGCGGCGCCTTCGTCGGCCGAGAAGGCGCCGAGGGGGATGCGGACGGCGCCATGGACGCGTTCGGGCGGGAGCTGCGCGACGAGCCAGCCGGCGCCGGAGTGGAGATGGAAGGTGACGGCGCGGACGGAATCGGCGGGGACGGGGTCGGAGAAGACGACCAGGATCGCGGCGGACGTCGCGTCGGCGGGGGCGAGCGGCACGTCGACGAAGGTGCGGGCGGGGTCCTCCGAGCGGGAGAGCGGCGGCAGGACCGCGACGGGCTCGGCGGCGGCCGCGGCGAGGCCGAGGCCGAGCGCGAGCAGGAGGGCGGAACGGCGGCTATTCCCAGACATAGGATTCCTCCTCGGCTGGGGCGGCGGGGGGGGCGGCGGCGCCGGCCGGGGCCGGCGCCGGGTGAGCGCGAGCTGGCGCCGCGCTCTCAGGACCGGGCGCGGGCGCGGGGGCGGCCGGGGCCGGCGCCGCGCTCTCGGGGGCGGGCGCGGGGGCGGGGGAACGGGGGGAGAAGGGGCTCTCGAGGTGGACGGGGGCGTCGGGGGTGCCGCCGTGGAGGGCGGCGCTCCGGACGTCGGCCTGGCGGCGGCGCTCGGCGCGGGCCCGGAACCCGTTGAGGATGGCGACGAACAGGAAGAAGAAGCCGAGCCCGAGGGCGATGTAGGCGGTGGTGGTCATGGCGCGGGGACGGCGGACGGCCGGTTGGAATCGGGCGAGGAGGGGGCGAGGCCGGTGTCCTCCGCGGCCTCGCGGACGATGTCGGGCGTGATGGCGCGCGCGCCGGCGGCGTAGCCGAGCATCAGGGAGGTGTCGCAGAGGTTGTTGATGCTGCGGGGAATGCCGCCGCAGAGGCGGTGGACCTCGTCGAGCGCCTCGCGGGAGAACGCCCAGATGTCGCCGCCGGCGGCGCGCATGTGCTGCTGGACGTATTCGATCGTCTGCTCGCGGGAGAGCGGGTCGAGGGACCAGGCCAGCTGGATGCGGCGGCGCAGGGACTCGTACTCCTCCACGCTGCGGGCGAGCGAGGGGGTGCCGGAGAGGACGGTCGTGAAGAGCGGCTTCTCGCCGGCGGCGGAGCGGATGCGCAGGTTGCAGAGGAAGTGCACCAGGTAGAGGCCGTCGCCGTCGGAGAGGTACTGGGCCTCGTCGATGAACAGGACGTGGCGCACGAGGTTGCGCCCGCCGTCCAGGCAGTGCTGCTGCAGGCGCATCAGCGCGTCGGCGAGCGTCGGGACGTCGTCCTCGACGCCGATCTGGCGGAGGATGTGGCGGGCCATCGGCAGGCCGCCCTGGGGGATGGCGTCGAAGCGGATGAGGGGGAGCTTGAGCTTCTGCGTCCGCCGGACGAGGCAGGAGAGCAGGAAGGTCTTGCCGACCCCGTAGGGGCCGGTGACCATGCCGGCGATGCGCTCCTGGTCGATGAGGTAGAAGAGGCGGGCGACGCCCTCCTGAAGCTGTTCGGAGGGGTAGAGGAACGTTTCGTCGTCGGCGTTGAGGAACGGGGACGCGCGAAGATTCCAGTAGGACGTGTACATGACGGGGGACTAGCGGATGACGGTGGAGAATCGGATGCGGCTGCTCCGCCCGGAAGAAGGCTGGGCGGGCGCGGGCGCAGGCGCGGGGGCGGGGGCGGGGGCGGGGGCGGGGGCGGCGCGGGCCGCCGGCAGGGGCGCGGCGGCGAAACCGGCAGAGACGGGCAGGCAGGGCCGGCCGAGGAG
>CAMOEO010000351.1 GCA_946612175.1 uncultured Verrucomicrobiota bacterium | reverse complement strand
AGGGGCCCGACGCCGCCACCGTCAAGGCCTACCTCGCCGCGCTCCATGCGCTGCGGCCCTGGATCCGGCGGCCGCCGGACACGCGAAGAAGGCGGGCTTGAAAATCACCGCAGAGATGGCCGCTGAAGCGGAAAATTGCAGTAAAATCACGCACGGTGGAATCGATGGCACGGATGGAAAATGGCGGAAGAAATGAAGAAACGGGGATGGGACGGAGGAATGAAGACGAGAAATGGAGACGGAGGAATGGTGACGAGAAATGGAGACGGAGGAATGGGAAGGAACGGAGCTTCGCCCTTTACACTTTTCCCGATTGACTGTACACTACTTCCCCAATGAAACGCCTCGCCCTTGCCGCCCTCGTCATCCCCTTCGCCGCGCTGGCCGCCGGAGACCTTTCCGCGCCCCTGCGCGACGGAACCCTCTTCTCGACCCCTGTCCGCTCCCTCCCTGCCTTCTCGGGCGAACGCTTCACCTGGGTCGTCAAGGACCGCCAGCTCCGGATTCCGCGGCCCGGCTTCACGATCGGCGACCTCAAACCCGGCGAAACCCTCGTTGCCCTCGCCGACGGCCGCCCCGCCGGGCTCCGCATCTCCCTCTACAACCGCGGCGACGACGGCGAACTCGACGATTCCGCCTTCCTCGCCCTCCAGGAAAAGGCCGCGAAGGGCATCTCCTCCCTCGCCGGCTCCGACGGCGAGCCGTTCCGGCGCAAGACCGATCCCACCAAGCAGGACGCCGACGTCGCCGGCCGCCGCTGGGCCTCCTCCGGCGCCTCCTACACCCTCGAATGGGCCCTCGCCCGCAAGGGCGGCTCCTTCGTCCCCGCGACGGAATACCTCCGGCTCGACATCCTGCCCGCCGGACGGACTTCGCAGCCGAGCGCCGCCTCCGGCCAGGTCCGCAAGACCGACCCCCGCTCGCACGTCTCCCGCGAGGCCGACGGCACCGTCGTCCTCCAGGACGTCCCCATGGTCGACCAGGGGCAGAAGGGCTACTGCGCGGCGGCCACGGTCGCCCGCATCATGGGCTACTACGGATACGACTTCCTCGACCAGCACCAGATCGCCTCCTGGGCCAAGTCCGACGCCGAACGCGGCACCAACGAGCGCATGCTCGACGCGATCGCGGGCGTCCTCCACGACCGCTACAAGCTCGTCTACCGCGAGGTTCCCGGCACCTCATCCGACCTGTTCAAGGTCGCCGACGAGTACAACAAGGCCGCCCGTCGCGCCAAGCTGCCGGAAGTCTCGCTCAAGCCGGAGCCGGGGACGCACATCGTCGACGGCGGAAAGGTCTGGCAATCGTTCCAGTTCGATCTCCTGCGCGAGGTCCGTACCAAGAACGCGACGCGCAACAACCTCTTCTTCGACCACATCCGCCGCAGCATCGACGCCGGCGTCCCCGTGATCTGGTCCGTCATGCTCGGCTTCGTTCCCGAGACGCCCGCGCTCCCGCAGGCGTCCGGCGGCCACATGCGGCTCATCATCGGCTACAACCCCCGGGAACGGACGGTCCTCTACACCGACTCCTGGGGCGCCGGCCACGAGCGCAAGTCCATGAAGCTCGAGGACGTCATCGCCATCACGACGGGCCTCCGCACCATCGCCTGGACGGTGAACTAGGCCGGGCGCGCGCGGCGCGCGGGAAGACGACGCCCTCGGTGGCGGGGTGCGGGGCGCGCCCGCACCCCGCCACCGAGGGCTTGCGCGCTACCGGATCGTCGCGTGGTATTCCTGCAGCGAGCGGACGGAGCCTTCGCCGTCGCGCGCGGTGCGGATGCCGCGGGCGGCCGCGAGGGCCGCGGCCGGGGTCGTGAGGTACGGGATGCGGCCCTTGATCGCGGCCTTGCGGATCGAGGCGTCGTCCGCCCGCGCGTCGCGGCGGCCGCTCGGCGTGTTGACGATGAGCTCCACCTCGCGGTTGGTGATGACGTCGATCACGTTCGGGCGCCCTTCGCCGATCTTGGCGATGCGCTCGCACGGCACGCCCTTGCCTTCGAGGAACTTCGCGGTGCCCTCGGTCGCGAGGATGGTGCACCCGAGGTCCGCGAAGCGCAGCGCCGCCTCGGCGGCGTCCGGCGCCTTGTCGGAGAGCGAGAAGAGCACCTTGCCGATCTCGGTCGGGAGCGGCAGCCCCGCGGCCTCCTGGCTCTTGAAGTAGGCCAGGCCGAAGGTGTTGGCCATGCCGAGCACCTCGCCCGTGGAGCGCATCTCGGGGCCGAGGACGGGGTCGACCTCCGGGAACTTCTCGAACGGGAGGCACGCCTCCTTGACGCCGTAGTAGGGGATGCGCTTCTCCTTCAGGCCGAGCGAGGCGATCGTCTCGCCGAGCATGAGGCGCGTGGCGAGGCGCGCCATCTGCGTGCCGCAGACCTTGGAGACGAGCGGGACGGTGCGCGAGGCGCGCGGGTTGGCCTCGATGACGTAGACCTTGCCGTCCTCGATCGCGAACTGCATGTTCATGAGGCCGACGACCTTGAGCTCCTGCGCGATGCGGCGCGTGTAGTCGAGGATCGTCGCGCGCTGCATCGGCGGGATGGAGACGGGCGGCAGGACGCACGCCGAGTCGCCGCTGTGCACGCCCGCCAGCTCGATGTGCTGCATCACGGCGGGGATGAAGACGTCCTTGCCGTCGCTGAGCGCGTCGGCCTCGCACTCGAGCGCGTGGTGCAGGAAGCGGTCGAGGTAGAGCGGGCGGTCGGGCGTGACGCCGACGGCCATCGCGACGTATTCGCGGAGCATCTGCTCGTCGTAGATGACCTCCATCCCGCGGCCGCCGAGGACGAAGCTCGGGCGGATCATGAGCGGGTAGCCGATCTCGCCGGCGGCCTTGAGCGCCTCCGCGAGGTCCGCCGCCATGCGCGACTCGGGCATCGGGATGCCGAGCTTGTCCATGGTGGCGTGGAACTGGTCGCGGTCCTCGGCCGCCTCGATGGAGTCGACGGACGTGCCGAGCACGTTGCAGCCGGCGTCCTTGAGGCCGCGCGCGAGGTTGAGCGGGGTCTGGCCGCCGAACTGGACGATGACGCCCAGCGGCTTCTCGGCCTCGTAGATCTGCAGCACGTCCTCGAGCGTGACGGGTTCGAAGTAGAGCTTGTCCGAGGTGTCGTAGTCGGTCGAGACGGTCTCCGGGTTGCAGTTCACCATGATCGTCTCGTAGCCGGCCTCGCGCAGCGCCATCGCGGTGTGGACGCAGCAGTAGTCGAACTCGATGCCCTGGCCGATGCGGTTCGGGCCGCCGCC
>CAMOEO010000350.1 GCA_946612175.1 uncultured Verrucomicrobiota bacterium | reverse complement strand
AACGCATTTCCCTCTTCGTCGACGCCGCGGCGCCGGTCCGCGGGGCGGACGGTTCCGCCGGACATCCCTTCCCGACACTCGAGGTCGCGCGCGACGCGCTCCGGCGGCGGCGCGCGTCCGGCGCGATCCCGCGCGACGCGCCGGTCGACATTCTCGTGCGCGAGGGCGTCTACCGTCTGAAGCGTCCGCTCTCGTTCGACGCGCGCGACGGCGGCGCCGCGGAGGCTCCTGTCACATGGCGCGCCGCGGGCGCCGGAATGCCGGTCGTCACGGGCGGCATCGACCTTACGACGGGCTGGGAGGAATCGGAGGTCCACGGCCTCGCGTGCTGGCGCCGGCCGATGCCGGAGGCGCGCGGCCCGCACGGCGTCCGCTTCACGCAGCTCTTCGTCGGCGGCGCGCGCCGCTTCCGCGCGCGGCTGCCGCGCGAGGGGTTCTGGCGGTTCGACGGCATCCCGCCCGCCGAGGCGAGGCGCGACGCCGGCGGCGCCTTCCACGGCGCGATGTCGGCGCGCCTCCCGGCCGAGGCGGCGCGCGCGCTTCGCGACCCCGCGGCGCTGCGCGAGGCGGAGTTCGTCGTGCCCGACCACTGGTACGAGAACCACCTCCGCGCCGCGTCGCTCCGGGGGCGCACGGTGCGGTTCGAGACGCACGGGTTCTCGCGGCTCTCGAAGGACGAGACCGGGCGCGCCGCGCGCTTCCGGCTGGACAACGTCCGCGCGGGCCTGACGGAGCCCGGCTTCTGGTTCCTCGACCGCGAGGCGGGCGAGCTGCTCTACCTGCCGCTCCCGGGCGAGAAGCGGAACGAGACGCCGGTCGAGGCGCCCGTCCTGCCCTGCCTGCTGCGCGTGGCGGGCGACCTCTTCGACCCGGCGCGGCGCGTCCGCCACCTGCGCTTCGAGTTCCTCGACCTGCGCGCGCAGGAGTGGGAGCTGCCGCGCGAAAGCCCGGGCGTGCGCCAGGCCGCGTTCCAGGTCCCCGCCGCGGTGCACTTCGAGGGCGCGGAGGACTGCGCGCTCTACGCCTGCCGCGTCTCGCGCACCGCGGGCTGGGCGGTGGAGCTGCTGCGCGGCTGCCGCCGCTGCCGCGTCGTCGCCTGCTCGCTGCGCGACCTCGGCGCCGGCGGCGTGAAGATCGGGCACGAGGGGCCGCTGCCGGACGTCTGGTTCGACGAGATCTCGCGCGGCCTCGACGCCGCCGCGCTCGGCTGGGGCCCGCGCGCCTCCGACCCGCGTTCGGCGCCGCAGCGCCCCGGGGCGGCACGGGCCTCCGGATCCCCCGGCCCGGCCGCGGCGACGGTCGCCGACTGCTCGATCGTCGGGGGCGGGCGTCTCTTCCACTCCGCGATCGGCGTGTGGTGCGGCGACGCCGGCGGCTGCCGGATCGTCCACAACGAGATCCGCGACTTCTTCTACTCCGGCGTCTCCTGCGGCTGGTCGTGGGGCTACATGCCGGCGCACGCGCGCGACAACCGCATCGAGGGCAACCGCGTGTCGGACATCGGCCACGGAATGCTCTCGGACATGGGCGCCGTCTACACGCTCGGGCGCCAGCCCGGCACCGTCGTCGCGCGCAACTTCGTGCACGACGTCGGCAGCTACGGCTACGGCGGCTGGGGGCTCTACGCGGACGAGGGGACGAGCTGGGCGCGCTTCGAGGAGAACGTCGTCCTGCGCACCCGCAGCGAGGGCTTCCACCAGCACTACGGCCGCGACAACCTCGTGCGCCGCAACCTCCTCGCGGACTCCGGCGAGGCGGGGGCGCGCCTCTCCCGGGGCGAGGCCTTCCGTGCGCTCTCGCTCGAGGGCAACGCGGTGCTGCACCCCGCCACGGGCGTCGCGCTGCGCCTCCCCGCCGCCGGCGGCGCCGCCGCGGACGTCCGCGGCAACCTCTTCGCCCCCGCGCCCGGGGAGACCGCCTACCCGACCCCGCCGCGCGGCTTTGCCCTTTGCGAAGGCGGCGCCGCCGCGCCCGATCCCGAGGGTGCGCTCCCGTCGCCGCGCCTCCCGCGCGTCGCCGCGCGCGGCACGCTCTCCGCCGAGGAGGCCGCGCGGATCATGGCCGAGGCCGGCCCGCGCCACCGCGGCCGCACCCTGCCGGCCTCGATCGACGACATCCCGCCGGAGCCGGAGACGACGCGCGCGCTACTGGAGCCGGTGCTCCTCGCCGCGCCGCTCGCGTGGCGCCTCGCGGGCGATCCCGCCGACCCGCCGGACTTCTGGAAGGCGCACGATCGCGCCGGGATTCCGTGCGCGCCGGGCGCGCCGGTCACGGTCTCGATGACGCTCGAGAACCGCGGCTTCGCGCCGATCGCCGGACGCTACCGCTTCCGCGTGGAGCCGGCCGGCGCCGCGCGGATCGAAGGCCCGCGGACGCTCGCCTTCAACCTCGCGCCCGACGGCCGCGCCGGCTGGGAGGCGAAGCTCGTCCCGACCGGCAAGGCGACATTCTTCCGTCTCGTCGCGACCTGCTCCGCCCCCGACCAGCCCGGCGCAGACCTCCGGTTCGAAAGTCCCCTCCGCGGCGGCCGCGGCGGCCGCCGCGGGCGCGCGGAGCGGGCTTGACGGCGCAGCTTTGCCGCGCGGCCGACGGGCCGGCGCAAGCCGCCTCGCATTTCTTTCCAACGAAACGCCGTCGTTGCGGTATTCTCCTCCTAAAGGGGCGGACCGCCCCGCAACGCCATGACGATCGTCGAAGAACTCCGGACCGACCGCGAAAGCGGGGCGCGCCGCCTTGAAGCCGAATACAAGGCGGGGCTGATGACGCTCGCCCGGCGCTTCTGCCCCGACGAGGGCGACGCCGAGGAGCTCGTCAACCGCACGCTCGCGGCGGTCGTGGAGGGGATCGACGACTACCTGGAGCAGTCCGCCTTCTTCGGCTGGATGTGCAAGATCCTCGAGAACGTCCACGCCAAGGACGTCCGCCGCAAGTCCAACCGGACGGTCGTCGGCGACGCGGAGGCGGTCGCCGGCGCCCGCGACGACGAGGCCGAGGACCGGATCTTCCGGGAGGTCGACGCCTCCCTCCTGCGCGACGCGATCGCGGACCTTCCCCCCGACATGAAGGAGGCGCTCATGCTGCGCTACTTCATGGATCTGCCCGTCTCCCGCGTCGCCAGGATCCTCTCCGCGCCGGAGGGCACCGTCAAATGGCGCCTGCACTGCGCCCGGATGATGCTCGCGGCCAAGCTCGGCGCGCGGAGCCCGGGAGTGCGGGTCCTCGTCCTCGGGCTGCTGCTTGCCGCCGGCCTCGCCATCGGCGGCGGGCTCTACACGCTGGGGGCGGCGCTGT
>CAMOEO010000349.1 GCA_946612175.1 uncultured Verrucomicrobiota bacterium | reverse complement strand
TAGATCGCGTCCGGCTCGCGGTCGGCGCGCCAGCGGTAGCGGGAGGAGGGGGAACAGCCGTAGGGCATGGGAGAAAGAGTAGCACGAAAAACGGGGAATATCAAGAACAAAAAATAAATCTTGAAATGAAAGAAGAAAAATCGTGAAGAATATGGTGGGGGCCGTGCGGGCGAGGTGGAAGTCGTGCATGCAGGATGGAAGCCGTGCATGTAAGGTGGACGCCGTGCGTGGCTGGCCGTTGGCTCGCGTGCTCCGACGATCGCGGCGAGCCGCGCAACGGATGACGGGCTACAGGTCGTCCGGGGGCAGGTCGTCGTAGTCGTCCTCGGCCGACTCCGGCGGAGGCGTCTCGATCGACGGCGCGGACGGCCCGGCGCCCGGCGCCGGAAAGACGAACGGATGGAACACCGCCTCGTCCGCCGCCGACAGAGCCGCCGGCGCGTGGGCGGAAGTCTGCGCGGGCGGGGAAACCGACGCGGGGGCGGAAGCCGGGACGGGGGCGGAAGTCTGCGCAGGCGGGGAAGCGGGCGCGGGAACGGAAGTCTGCGCGGGCGGGGAAGCGGGGTCGGGCGACGCGGACGCCTCCGGCGGCGGAAGCCCTGCGAGCAGATGCACCGCCGCCTCGCCCGTCGACCAGTCGCGCAAAAGCCGTAGCGTGCGATTTGCCTCCTGGCGCTCGCGCATCTTCGCCAGGTCGAATCCGTCGCCGCCGGCCTTCGAGGCCTCGAGGCGGCGCTTGAGATGGCGGCGCCACGCGCGCAGCACGAGGTCGCGGGCCACGTCGCGGGCGAGGTAGTTCTCCATCGTCCCGGTGCGGTCGTGGCGCGCCGCGACCGCGCCGAGGAAGTCCGCGATCCGCGGCTCCGCCTGCTGCAGGTCGTAGACCGGATCGGTCGAAGCGCCGACCGAAGCGTAGAACGCCTCCAGGATCCGCCTCATCATCCCCGACGGGAAGATCGACGACGGCATCAACCGCGAGATCGCGTTGAGCGTCCCGGGCTCCTCCAGGCAGTGGTTGAGCAGGAACTCGCACACCGCCACGTCCAGCGCGTCCGGCGGCGGGTCCGCCGGGGCCGGCTCCGGGCCGGGCGGGCCGCGGTCGGGCTCGTCGAAGAGCTCCGGCGGCGGAAGATCCGGAGGCGGGGGCATGGCCGGCGGCGCCGGGACGGGCACCGCGGCCACGGGATCGGCGGGCGCGGCGGCGGGGCGGGCGCCGCCGCCGCCCTGCGGCGTCTGGGCGCGCGCAGCCTCGCGGCGCTCCGCGGACGCCTGCTGGCGCCGCAGCGTCTCCTCCACGCCGGCCAGCTCGTCGCGGATCGCGTCCTCGGGCAGCCGCATCAACGCGGCGACCTCCTGCACCATGCGCGCCTTCTGGACCGCGTTGCGGGACGCGGCGACCGTCTGCAGGACGCCCTGCACGATCCGCGCCGCGGCGTCGGCGCCGTCCGGATCGCGCTCCTGCTCGCGCAGGAAATCGATATGGAACGGCACAACCCCGACCGCCGCGTCGAGCATCGCCTGGAACGCGTCGGGGGGATTCTTGAGAAGGAACGAGTCCGGGTCCTCCCCGGCGGGCATCCGCGCCACGCGGACGGGCAGCCCCTCCGCGAGCAGGATCGCCGCCGTGCGGACCGCGGCCTTGCGCCCCGCCGCGTCGGCGTCGAAGAGCAGCACCGCGCTGTCCGCGTAGCGGTGCAGCAGCTTCGCGTGCTCGGGCGTGAACGCCGTGCCCTCCGAGGCGACCGCGCGCGGGAAGCCGCAGGCGTGGCAGCGGATCACGTCGATCTGCCCCTCGCACACGATCGCCTCGCGGTGCGGCGCCGAGGCGATGTGGCGCTGGGCCTTGTCCAGCGCGTAGAGCACGCGGGCCTTCTTGAAGACGTCCGTCTCGGGGCTGTTGACGTACTTGGCCGGACTCTGCGCGGCGTCGAGCACGCGCCCGCTGAACGCCACGACGCGCCCCGTGTGGTCCGCGATCGGGAACATGAGCCGCCCGTGGAAGCGGTCGCGCAGGCGGGCCTCCGGCCCCGCGTTCTCGGGCAGCGTCCCGAGCCCGGCCTCCACCATCTCCCGGAGCGAGAAGCGGTTCGCGCGCGCGAAGCCGTCCAGCGCGCCCCACATGTCGGGGTCGTACCCGATCCCGAACGCCTCCGCGACGTCCTCCGGGATGCGGCGCCGCTCCAGGTAGGCGCGCGCCGCGGCGGCGCCGGGCGTGCGCAGCAGGCAGCGGCGGAAGAACGCCGCCGCCTCGGCGTTGATCTGGTAGAGGCGGCGCGCGCGGGCCGTGCGGCCGTCGTCCTCGCCGAGCGTCACCTCCACGCCGCACTTCTCCCCGAGCAGGCGCACCGCGTCGAGGAACGCCATCCCGTCGTGCTTCATGAGGAACTTGAAGACGTCGCCGTCCTCGCCGCAGCCGAAGCAGTGGTAGCGCTGGCGCTGGACGTTCACGTGGAAGCTCGGGGTCTTCTCGTGGTGGAAGGGGCAGCACGCCACGAACCCGCCGCTCGAGCGCTTGAGCGAAATCCGGTCGCCGATCACCTGCACGATGTCCGTGCGGGACCGGATCTCCTCGATGACGGCTTCGGGAACGATGGGCATGGGCCCCATTCTACGCCATCCCCCCTTCCCGGCGCAACCCCGCCGCGGATTTTCCGCTTGCGCCGCGCGCCCGAAAGGAGGATAATCCGCCGCCAACGAACGCGAACGCCCCGCCGGGCGCCGCACCCACGAAAGAAGGAACATCATGGCAGTCAATCTCGATTGGAACAATCTCGGCTTCAGGTACCGCGACACCGCGGGGCACATGGAATACGTCTGGAAGGACGGCGCGTGGGACGCGGGGACGTTCGTCGCCGAGCCCTGGCTCCGGATGCACATCGCCGCCGCGTGCCTGCACTACGGCCAGGAGTGCTTCGAGGGCCTCAAGGTCTTCCGCCAGAAGGACGGCCGCGTCGTCGCGTTCCGCCCCGAGGCCAACGCCGAGCGCATGCAGCGCACCGCGCTCCGGACCTGCATGCCCCCCGTCCCGACGGAGCTCTTCATGGACGCCCTCCGCCGCGTCGTGAAGGCCAACGCCGACTACATCCCGCCCTACGGCACCGGCGGGTCGCTCTACGTCCGCCCGCTCCTCATCGGCACCGGCGCGCAGATCGGCGTCGCCCCGGCGGACAGCTACACCTTCGTGATGCTCGTCACGCCCGCCGGCGCCTACTACAAGGGCGGCCTCAAGCCCGTCCGCGCCGTGATCCTCGACGACTACGACCGCGCCGCCCCGCTCGGCATGGGCGACGTGAAGGTCGGCGGCAACTACGC
>CAMOEO010000348.1 GCA_946612175.1 uncultured Verrucomicrobiota bacterium | reverse complement strand
CGAGCCCCGGTCCCCGGGCTGGCATCCTTCGCCGCCTCCGGCGCCGGAGGAGCTTAAGGGGGGCGCGGCGGCCCCGCCGCCGCCCTCCGAGCCAGTGCCGCCGGCCGGGACCGGCGCGCCCGGAAAGGACGCGCCCGGGAAGGACGGCGACAGCGAGGAGCCCGGCGCCCCGGAGGAGGACGGCGGCGAGAACGGGCTTCGTCCCCCGCGCGGGCGCACGTTCGGCGCGTGGCTCTCCCTGGCCATCCTCGGCGCGATCGTCGCGTCGTTCTGGTTCCGCGGCTCCGGGCCCGAGACCCGGGAGCTTTCCTTCGCCCCCGAGTTCGTGAACCTCGTCGCCGCGGGGTTCGTCCCGCAGGTCACGATCATGCACCAGGGCACGGAGAGCTGGGCCACGGGCGAGCTCTTCCGTCCGGCGGAGCTCCCGGCCGAGGGGCCCGACCGCGAGGCCGTCGAGGCGCTCGCCAAGCGATTCAACGTCGCGGCGCAGGCCGCCGCCCCCGGAGGGAACGGCGCCGCGGGCAAGCCCGCGGGCGTCCCGTTCCGCGTGAACCTCGGCGAGGACGAGGCCGGCCTCGAGCGCCTGCTCGCCGCGCGCGGCGTCGGCTGGACGCACAAGTTCCAGGACGGCCGCCTCGCGCTGCTGCTGCTCAACCTCTTCCCCACCCTCCTCCTCGTCGGCGTCATCTACTACATCTACGTCCGCCAGACGCGCGGGGACGGCCCGATGGGCTTCGGCCGCAGCCGCGCCCGCCGCGTCGGCGGGGGCGGCCGCGAGAAGACCACGTTCCAGGACGTGGCGGGGTGCGAGGAGGCGAAGGAGGAGGTCGTCGAGGTCGTCGAGTACCTCAAGGACCCGAAGAAGTTCGGCCGCCTCGGCGGAAAGATGCCGCACGGCATCCTGATGGCCGGCCCGCCAGGCACCGGCAAGACGCTCCTCGCCAAGGCCATCGCCGGCGAGGCGGGCGTCCCGTTCTACTCCATCGCCGGCTCCGACTTCGTCGAGATGTTCGTCGGCGTCGGCGCCTCGCGCGTCCGCGCGATGTTCGCCGAGGCCAAGAAGCACGCCCCGTGCCTCGTCTTCATCGACGAGATCGACGCCGTCGGCCGCCGCCGCGGCGCCGGCATCGGCGGCGGGCACGACGAGCGCGAGCAGACGCTCAACGCGCTCCTCGTCGAGATGGACGGCTTCGGCACCAACGCCGGCATCGTCGTCATCGCCGCCACCAACCGCCCCGACGTGCTCGACCCGGCGCTGCTGCGCCCCGGCCGCTTCGACCGCCAGGTCGTCGTCGACCTCCCCACCATGGAGGGGCGCCTCGCGATCCTCAAGGTCCACGCCTCCAAGGTGAAGCTCGCCGAGGGGACGGACCTCTCGCGCATCGCGCGCGGGACGCCCGGCTGCTCGGGCGCGGACCTGGCGAACATCGTCAACGAGGCCGCGCTCATCGCCGCCCGAGCCGAGAAGCCCGGCGTCGACGAGGACGACTTCGAGGCCGCGCGCGACAAGGTGCTCTGGGGCAAGGAGCGCCGCAGCCGCGCGATGGACGACCAGGAGAAGCGCTGCACCGCCTTCCACGAGGCCGGCCACGCCCTCGTCGCCATCCTCGAGCCCGAGGCGGACCCCGTCCACAAGATCACGATCATCCCGCGCGGCATGGCGCTCGGGCTCACGGCGTTCCTGCCGAAGAAGGACAAGGTCTCCGTCACCCGCCGCCACCTGCTCGCCGACCTGGCGATCGCGATGGGCGGCCGCGTCGCGGAGGAGCTCTTCCTCCCGGACATCTCCACCGGCGCGCGGCAGGACCTCAAGGAGGCCACGCGCATGGCGCACTCGATGGTCTGCGACTGGGGCCTCTCCGAGAAGCTCGGCCCGCGCACGTTCGGCAAGAACGAGGAGCTCGTCTTCCTCGGCGCCGAGGTGAACCGCACGCAGGACTACAGCGAGGAGACCGCCCGCCTCATCGACGAGGAGGTCACGAGCCTGCTTCGCGGGGCCCACGCCCGCGCGAAGGAGCTGATCGAGTCCCATCGCGCCGCGATGGAGGCGCTCGTCGCGATGCTCCTGGAGAAGGAGACCGTCGACGGCCCCGACGCGGAGGACCTCGTCCGCCTCGGCCGCGTCCGCACGCCCGCCGAGCGCGGCGAGGAGCCGCCCCCCGCGCCGCCGCCCGTCCCCGCCGCGCCGCCGCCCGCCGAGGCCGGCCCCGCGCCGGCGAAGGACACCGGGGAGACGGTCTCCCGCGACCTGCCCGACTACGACCGCAGGGGCTAGCCCGCCGTGGCCGCCGGGACGCGCCAATCGAACTTCGAGCTGCTCCGCGTCCTGGCGATGCTCGCCATCGTCGCGGGGCACCTCTTCACGCAGGGGCGCGTCACGGCGCACGCCCCGCCCTCCGCCTGGCTGCCCTGCCTGCTGCTCGGGAACGGCGCCCGCGTCGCGGTGAACCTCTTCGCCCTGCTCGGCTGCTGGTTCCTCGCCGCGCCGCGCGACCCCGCCGCGCCGCCCCCGCGCCGGACCCCCGGCGAGCGCTGGCTCGGCCTCTGGGCGCAGACGCTCTGCTGGAGCGCCCCGCTCACGCTCCTCGCCGCCGCGATCCGCGGCGGGCTTCCCGCGCGGGAGCTCGCCCGCGGCTTCCTCCCCGTCCTCGGCCGCCCGCTCTGGTTCGCCTCCGCCTGGCTGCTCCTGCTCCTGCTCGCGCCCGCGCTCCGCGCGGCGCTCGACGCCGCGCCGCGCGCCTGCGCCGCCGCCGCCGCGGGGCTCCTCGCCGCGCTGTGCGTCCCCGCCACGCTGGGCGACCTCTGCGGCGACTTCTTCGCGGACGTGCTCTGGTTCGTCGCGCTCTTCCTCCTCGCCGGCCTCGCCCGCCGGGCGCCGGGCCCCGCCGTCCGCGTCCCCAAGGGCGCCGCCCTCGCGCTCGGCCTCGCCGTCTACGCCGCGCTCGCGGGCACGGAGTGGGCGGTGCTGCTCCGCGACGGCCCGTCCGCGCACCCGCCCGCCGCCTACCGCCTCGCGGCGCGCTTCCTGGCCGACTTCAAGTCGCTCCCGAACCTCGTCTGCGCCGCCTCGCTCTTCGCGTTCTTCGCGCGCCTCGACCCCCGCCCGCGCCCGTGGATCGACGCCCTCGCGCGCCCCGCCTTCGGCGTCTACGTCGCGCACCAGGTCCCGGCGTTCCACCCGATCCTCTGGACGCAGGTCGTGCGCTGCCCCGACTGGTACCGCTCGCCGCTCGCCCCCCTCTGGGGCCTCCTCGCCGCGGTCGCCGTCTACGCCGCGGCGGCGCTGCTCGACGAGGCGCGCCGCGCCCTCGTCGAGCCCGCGCTCG
>CAMOEO010000347.1 GCA_946612175.1 uncultured Verrucomicrobiota bacterium | reverse complement strand
GGCGGGATCGTCGACGCCGTATTGGTCGCGGGCCAGCCGTTCTCCGAGGAAGGCGTGCACGACGGGCGGGCAGGCCCGCGTGGCGGGGTCGAGCGGGACGCCCAGTCGGTCGCACGCGGCGACCTGTTCCGCGGTGGGGACGCCCTTGGCGCAGTCGTGGAGCAGTCCCGCGAGCCATGCGCGGTCCGGATCGGCGCCGTAGCGCACGGCGAGGCGCCACGCCTCGTCGGCCACGCCGAGGGAGTGCGCGAAGCGCGCGGGGGGGATTGCGGCGCGCAGGCGCGCGGCGAGGGCGGGACGGACGCAGGGAAGGGCGGCGAAGGCGCCGAGCAGCGCGTCGGGGCCGGCGGCAAGCAGTTCCGCGCGAGAGCCGCGGCCATCGGTGGCGGCGATGGTCCGGCAGCCGGCGCGCCGGCCCCTCCCGATGCTTGCGGGATCGTCGCTCACGACGGCGGCCGCCTCCGGACGCACGCCGAGGCGGCGGAGCGCCTCGGGCACGGTGGCGTCCAAGACGACCGCCCTCGCGCCGCGGGCGCGAAGGGCGGCGAGGGCGGCGGGAGCGTCGGGGCGGAGGGGGGAAGCGCCGCCGCTCGGCGCGACGGCGAAGTCGAGGAGAAAGAGGGTCGGTTCGTCCTGCATGCGTGCGGAGTATACCCCACTCGGGGCGATTCCGCCACCGCCCCTCGTTCCGGCGATGGACGTTCCGGCGCTACGGCTGCGGCGTACCGCCGCGGCCGGGACCGCGCGGGGCGCCGCCTCCGCCCGGGCCTCGGGGGCCCCGGCCGCCGCCGGGCCCGCGGCCGCGACCGCCGGGCCCGCCGAAGCCGCCCGCGAGGCGGAACATCGCGCCCCAGACCTCCGGGTCGACCATCTGCCCGAGGTCGAAGTCGGGGTCCTTCTCGCGCCAGTCCTGGCCGAAGGCCTCGTCGACTTCGGCGTAGCTGTCGGCCAGGTCGGAGAAGAGATCGCGCATCAGCATCGCGGCCTGGTCCTTCGGAATCCGGTCGCGCCCCTGCACCTGCAGGTAGTCGGACCAGACCTGGATTCGCGCCAGCGCGCGTTCGTTCATCCCGTCGGCGATCGCGAGCAGCGCCTCGCCGTCGGACGCCTGCAGCGCGTTGCGCTCGACGAACGCGTCGATGACGCGCGTCGCGTGCTCGTCGTGCATGCGGCGGAAGCGCTGCCGCATCTCGTCGCGCTGCTCGTCCGTCATGTCCTCCCAGCGCGGCGGCCCGCGGCGGGGGCGGTTCCCGTCCGCGGCGGGGGCGGCGTCGGGCGGCGGGGGCGCCGCCGCGTCCGCGACGGGCGCGGCCGCGGGCTCGGGGGGCGGGACGCCGTCGAACGCGGGAACGCCGTCGTCCGGCGCGGCGGGCGCGGTCGCCGCAATGGCCGGCGCGGGTTCGGGATCCGGTTCGAGGAGGGGGGCCTCGACGACGGGTTCGGGCTCCGAGGACGCGGACGAGGACGACGAGAGCGTCCAGGCGGCGGATGCCGCGGCGGCGCCGACGACGGCGCCGCAGACGAAGGGGAGAAGGCGGGGGCTCATGGCGGGGTGGGGGAGGGTGGTTGAAAGGGGCGATGGAAAGCGGAAGAGCCCGGGCCGGCGGGGGCCGGTCCGGGCGGTGGAAGAAGGGCTCCGCTAGGGCTGCGGTTCGGCGGCGGGCTCCTCGGGGGCGCCGGCGCCGGGGCGCTGGCCGCGCCGGCGCCCGGGGCGCCCGTCCCTGCGGTCGGGGCCGCCGGGGCGGCGGTCGCCTCCGAAGCCTTCCCGGGCGCCGGGGCCGCGATCGCCTCCGAAGCCTTCCCGGGCGCCGGGGCCGCGATCGCCGCCGGGACGGCGCTCGCCGAAGTCGCGCCACGCCTGGCGGAGGAGCTTCTCGGCCTTCTTGAGCTGCTCGGCGTCGAGCGTCGAACGGATCGCGAGCACCTTGCGGGTCTGCAGCAGCGCGACCTCGCGGCGCAGGTCCCAGACCGCGTTGACGGCGGCCAGCGCGGCGGCCTCGTCGACGGTGTCCGCGCCCAGCGCCTCGGCCTGCGCCTTGAACGCCGCCGGGAGCTTTTCGTTGACGACCTTCATCTGCGCGTCCAGATCGGCGAACGTCGCGGCGAGCGCGGCGGCCTTGTCCTCCGGAAGGCCGATCTTGGCCGCCGTCTCGGGCTGCTGGAGGAGCGGGACGAGGAAACCGAGCCGGCCGCCTTCGGGCATGCCGAATCCGGGGGCGCCGCCGGGGCCGCCGGGGCCGCCGGGACCGCGGCGACCGCCGGGGCCGGGACGATGCCCGCGCTCGCCGGCCGCGGGCGGCGCGGCGTCGGGCGCGCCGACGGCGGGAGCATCCGCCCCTTCGGGCGGGGGGAGGGGAGCCTCCTGGGCGGAGGCGGGGACGGCGAGCCCGAGGGCGAGCGCCGCAAGGACGGGGAGCGTATGGTTCATGGTTTCACCTGTGGGGGTTGGGGTTGTGGGAAAGGTGGGGCCGGAGCGGTCCGGCAGGATAGGAACGGACGAACGGCCGGGAATATTGTCTGGCCCGAAAACTTTTTTTCCGTACAATATTTTCCCCTTCCCGTTCGTTGTTACCACGCCATGCCCGATCCCTCCGCCAGCCCCGACGACGAAGCGCTCCTGCGCCGCTACGAGCGCGCGGGCGACGCCGCCGCGATGGAGGCGCTCGTCCGCCGCCACGCCGCGGCGCTCGGCGCCTTCCTCGCCGGCTGGTGCGAGGACGCCGCCGGCGCGGAGGACCTCGCGCAGGAGACCTGGCTGCGCGTGCTGCGCGCGCCGGGCGCGTTCCGCGGCGGCTCGTTCCGCGCCTGGCTTCTGCGGGTCGCCCGCAACCTCGCGATCGACCGCACCCGAAAGCGCGCGCCGGAGCTCTGGCTCGACGCTCCCGCCGAGCCCGGCCCCGACGCCCCGGCGCTCGTCGACACGATCGCGGACGAGGCGGCCGATCCTCCCGACGCGGCGCTGCTCGGCGCGGAGGACCGCGCCCTGCTCCTCGCCGCCGTCCGATCCCTCCCCGGGCCGCAGCGGGACGTCTTCCTGCTCCGCGCCGCCGGCGTCCCCTTCGCCGACATCGCCGCCCGCTTCTCGATTCCCCTCAACACCGCGCTCGGGCGCATGCACTACGCCATGAAGGCCCTGCGCTCCGCCCTCGCCCCACACGGAGCCCCCCTGCCATGAACACCCCCTCCGACGCCCTTCTCCTCGCCTCCGCCCGCCGCGCCCTTGCCGACGCGGCCCCCGCCGCCCCCTCCGCCGCGCTGCTCGCCGCGGTGCGCGCCGAGGCCGCGCACCGCGCGAGGAGGCGCCGCGCGCGGCGCCTCCTCGCGGCGTTC
>CAMOEO010000346.1 GCA_946612175.1 uncultured Verrucomicrobiota bacterium | reverse complement strand
CCTCGCCGTGATCCGCGGCTAGCCGCGGCTCCCCGCGCCCCGGCTCCCCGCGCCCCCGGCTCCCCGCGCCCCGGCATCCATGCCGGGGTGCAAAGGCCGCGCGCCCGCGCCGGAAGGGCGCGGACGCGCTGGCATGGCGGGCGCGCCGAACGGAGCCGGCGCGCGCCTCGGGGATCGGACGGACTAGCCGACGCGGAGCACGCTGTTGAGCGTGCCGAGGCCGTTCTGCGTCCAGTCGCGGTCGGGATCGGGATCGAGCGTCCAGACGCCGTTGATCACGAACTTGTACTCGTAGATGCCGGGCGCGAGCGTGACCGTGACGGAGTAGAGGCCGTTGCCGTCCTTGTCGATCATCTTCAGGGCGGCGGGATCCCAGTTGTTGAACGAGCCCGAGAGGAACACCGTGCTGCCGGGGTCGGCCTGGACGGTGAGGACGACGCGCTCGGCCTTGGGGGCGGACGCCTTGCGGGGGGCGCGGACGGGCGTGGCGGGGGCCACGACGGCCTTCGCGCGCTTCGCGCTGGCGCGGCGGGCGATCGTCTTCTTCTCGAGTTGCACTTTCTTGGCCATTTTCGATGGTTCTCCTATATTCCGTCGGCGCGTCGGAGACGCACAGCGCGGGCCGTTCCGTGCCGACAGGGGCGCGGAGTCTAGACAAACGCCCCGGCGGATGCAAGCAAAATCGCACGCCGGGGCGCGGGGGGCGCCGCGCGCCCTACCGAACGATCCGCGCGCCGGCGCTGCACGTCACGAGCCGCACATCGCAGGGCTCGCCGTAGCGGTGCGCGTAGGCGGAGCGGAGCGCCGCCGCCGCAGCCTCCGCGTCGCGCCGGTTCACGAGCACGACCGCCGATCCGCCGAAGCCGCCGCCCGAGAGGCGCGCCCCGAGCACGCCCGGAATGCCGCGCGCGGCGTCGACCACCGTGTCGAGCTCCGGGCAGGAGTTCTCGAAGTAGACGCGGGAAGACTCGTGCGACTCGAACATCAGCCGCCCGAACGCCGCAGCGTCGCCCTCGCGCAGCAGGTCGACGCCCGCCAGCACGCGCTCGTCCTCCCCGATCGGGTGGGCCGAGCGCTTCGCGTCCAGCTCGTCCATCTCCCCGCGGTGCGCGAGCCACTCGTCCCACGACACGTCGCGCAGCGCCGCGACCGGATGGTCGAGCGCCGCCGCGAAGAACCGCGCCGCGCGCTCGCACCGCTCGCGCCGCTCGTTGTACGCGCCGTCCACGAGCGCGTGCTTCGCGTGCGTGTTGCACATCAGGAAGCACACGTCCGCGGGGAACGAAACGGGCTTGAACTCGTTGGAGCGGAAGTCGGACATCACCAGCGAGTCCTTCTCCCCGAACACGGAGGTGGCCTGGTCGAGCAGCCCGCACTTCACGCCCGCCCACTCGTGCTCCGCGCGCTGGCCGATCTTCGCCATCTCCAGCCGCGACGGCTCCCATCCGTAGAGGCGGGAGAGCGCGAACGTCGCGCAGCACTCCAGCGCGGCGGAGGACGAAAGGCCGGAGCCGAGCGGGATGTTGCCGAGGAACATCGCGTCGAACCCGCGCGCCGGCGCGCCGAAACGCTCCGACAGGCCCGCAAGGCAGCCCTTCACGTAGTTGCTCCACATCGCGTCGGAGGACCGCTCCGGCGCCGCCACGGGGAAGCGGACCGTCTCCATGAGGTCGCCCGCCGTCAGCCGCGCCTCGCCGTCCTCCCGCCCCGCCACGGCGAAGTACGTGCCGAAGTTGATCGCCGCCGAGAGCACGTAGCCCTCGTTGTAGTCGGTGTGGTTTCCGAGCACCTCGATGCGCCCCGGGGCGTAGGAGACGATCTCCGGCGCGCGGCCGTAGGCGGCGGTGAATTTCTCGGTGAGTTCGCGAAGGATTTCGTCGGACATGGCGTGTGGGAGGGGGTCTCGTGTGGAAGCGCGGCGGGCCGCGGGGTCGAATCTGCGGCCTAGTCTACTCCACGCCGCGCCGAAGGTCAACCCGGTTCCGCGCCCGCCCGTGAATCCGCCCCGGGGCGGGGCGCGGGGCGCGGGGCTAAAAATGCGAGCTTGCGAATGATACCACAAATCGAGAAAAAAAGTGTCGCCTGCCAGGCGACATTTTTTCGGGGGCGTTCCGCTAGTGTTCTGCCCCGTCGACGGGACCCCGTCCCGAAGACGCCACAACCACCCCAAAAACAACAGGAGAACACCCATGAACGACCCCGCCACCAGCACCCCTCCCCCCGCCACCACGGTCTTCGACGCCGCGGACCCCGCCGCCGCCAAGGCCGGCTTCAACACCCACCTCTCGTTCTACCACGCGAACGGCAGAAACTCCGGCTTCGCGATCCAGTTCAGCGTCGACCCCGCCACGCCCGATCGCGACGGCGCGCTCTACTTCTCGATCGCGAAGCAGAAGACCGTCGGCAACCCGGCCTCCCAGGGCCCCGACCGCTTCGCCTCGTTCGACTGGCAGAACAAGGCGACGGTGAAGCTCAACTTCCTCGAGGTCGCCGAGATCCTCATGGTCTTCGGCGGGCAGGCGTCCGCGCTCTCGCACGCGGGGAAGGACGGCCTCTACCACAACTCCCCCTCCGCGTCGACGTCGATCTCGCTCAAGCGCGCCGAGGATCCGAACCGCCCCGGTTTCCTCCTCGGCGTCGGCCGCACGCCCAAGGCCGACCCGAACGCGCGGCAGTACTACACGTTCGCCTTCGGCCCCGCCGAGGCGCTCGGACTCCGCCTCGCCCTCCAGGCGCAGATGGGGCTCATCGCCTTCGGCATCCCCCGCGAACGCACCGCCCTGCCTGCCGGAGTCCGGCCCGCCGCCGGTTCGTTCGCCCCGCCGCCCGCCCCGGTGCAGCCCTTCGGCTCCGCCACCGCCGCCGCCCCGGCGGACGACGGCTTCGGCGACGCGTTCTAGGCCGCTTTGCGGCCGTCGAAGGTCGCAAGTCGCAGGTCGCGGGTCGCAAGTTCGGCCTTCGACCTTCGACTTCGGACCGGAGACCCGAGACTTGAGACCTGAGACTTGAGACCTGAGACTTTTGAACAAGGAGCCTGACATGAAAACAAACAATCATCGTTTCCTCGCGGCCACCGCCGCGTTCCTCGCCGCGCTCGCGGCCCTCGTCATCCTTTCCACGCGGAGCGCCGCGTCCCCCTCGCCCGTCCGGCTGCCGGACGACGACGCGTTGGCGGCGCAGCTGCGGTTCCTCGCCAGGCGGAGCATCCAGGGCGACGCGGAGGCGACGTTCGAGTTCGCACGCAGGGTCGAGCTCGGCATCGGAACCGAACCCGATCCCGCCGAGGCCGCGTACTGGTACGAGGTCGCGGAGGAGCAGGGCTACACGCTGCCGGCCGACGTCATCCGGCGGCTGTTCCTGTGA
>CAMOEO010000345.1 GCA_946612175.1 uncultured Verrucomicrobiota bacterium | reverse complement strand
AAGGCCATGCCGGCCATCGTGGCGGCGTTGGCCATCTTCTCGCGGGCGACGGGGTCGGCCTTCTTCGCGACGGCCGCGTCGTAGCAGGCGGGCAGCCACTTGAAGATCGTCTGCAGCGCGCGGATCGCGAGGCCGTCGGTGTAGTCCGTGGCCATCATCGAGGCGTAGGCCTCGAGCGCGTGGGAGACCGCGTCGATGCCGGAGGCGCTCGTGAGTCCGGGGGGCGCCATCATCTGCAGGTCGGCGTCGACGATCGCCATGTCGGGCATCAGCTCGTAGTCCGCGAGCGGATACTTGACGCCGGTCTTCTCGTCGGTGATGACGGCGAAGGGCGTCACCTCCGAGCCGGTGCCGGCGCTCGTCGGAACGGCGACGAAGTAGGCCTTGTCGCCCATGTGCGGGAACGTGTAGACGCGCTTGCGGATGTCCATGAAGCGCATCGCCATGTCCATGAAGTCCGCCTCCGGGTGCTCGTAGAGGACCCACATGATCTTGGCGGCGTCCATCGCGGAGCCGCCGCCGACGGCGATGATGACGTCGGGCTGGAAGCCCTCCATCAGGTGCGCGCCCTCCTTGGCGCACGCGAGCGTGGGGTCGGGCGCGACGTTGGAGAACGTCGTGAACTGGATGCCCTGCTCGGCGAGGACCTTCTCGACGGGCTTGGTGTAGCCGTTCTTGTAGAGGAAGGAGTCGGTGACGATGAACGCCTTCCTCTTCCCGAGGACGGGGCCCATCTCGCGGAGCGCCACCGCGAGGCACCCCTTCTTCTGGTACACCTTGTCCGGCGCGCGGAACCAAAGCATGTTTTCCCTTCTCATGGCCACGGTCTTGATGTTGAGCAGATGTTTGACGCCGACGTTCTCGCTGACGGAGTTGCCGCCCCAGCTGCCGCACCCGAGGGTGAGCGAGGGGGCGAGGGAGAAGTTGTAGAGGTCGCCGATGCCGCCGTGCGAGCTCGGGGTGTTGACGAGGATGCGGCAGGTCTTCATCCGGTCGCGGAAGAGCGCGATCTTCTCCGGCTCGCCGGTCTCGTCGACGTAGAGCGAGGAGGTATGGCCGAAGCCGCCGTCCGCCACGAGGCGCTCGGCCTTGGCGAGCGCGTCGGCGAAGTCCTTGGCGCGGTACATCGCGAGGACGGGCGAGAGCTTCTCGTGCGCGAACTCCTCGGAGAGTTCGACGCTCTCGACCTCGCCGATGAGAATCTTCGTGTCCTCGGGGACCTCGAAGCCGGCGAGCTTCGCGATGGTGACGGGCTTCTGCCCGACGATCTTCGCGTTGAGCGCGCCGTTGATGAGGATCGTCTTGCGCGTCTTCTCGGTCTCGGCCGGCGAGAGCAGGTGGCAGCCGGACTTGGCGAAGAGCGCGCGGACCTCGTCGTAGACGCCGTCCAGCACGATCACGCTCTGCTCGGAGGCGCAGATCATGCCGTTGTCGAACGTCTTGGAGTGGATGATCGAGGCGACGGCGAGGTCCAGGTCGGCCGTGTCGTCGACGATCGCGGGCGTGTTGCCGGCGCCGACGCCGAGGGCGGGCTTGCCGGAGGAGTAGGCCGCCTTCACCATGCCGGGGCCGCCGGTGGCGAGGATGATGTCGGACTCCTTCATCAGCAGGTTCGTCTTCGGGAGCGACGGGGCGTCGATCCAGCCGATGATCCCCTCGGGCGCGCCGGCGGCGACCGCCGCGTCGAGCACGGTCTTCGCGGCCGCGGCCGTGCAGGCCTTGGCGCGGGGGTGGGGGCTGATGACGATGCCGTTGCGGGTCTTGAGCGCGAGCAGGCACTTGAAGATCGCCGTCGAGGTCGGGTTCGTCGTCGGGATCACCGCGCCGACGAGGCCGATCGGCTCGGCGACGCGCTGGACGCCGGCGGCGGCGTCCTCCTCCACGACGCCGCAGGTCTTCGTGTCGCGGTAGGCGTTGTAGATGTATTCGGAGGCGAAGTGGTTCTTGATCACCTTGTCCTCGAGGACGCCCATGCCGGTCTCCTCGACCGCCATGCGCGCCAGCGGGATGCGCTCGCGGTTGGCGGCGAGCGCGGCGGCGCGGAAGATCGCGTCGACCTTCTCCTGCGGGAACGTGGCGTATTCCTTCTGCGCGGCGCGGACGCGCGCGAGCATCGCCTCCAGTTCGGAAATGCCGCAGTCGGGCTGCGGCGCGGCCGGCGCGGGTGCCGGCGACCTGTCGTTTTCGTTCATGTCGTTCGTGGGGGGCGTTCCGCCGCCCGG
The DNA here is from genome assembly GCA_946612175.1 of uncultured Verrucomicrobiota bacterium. Lineage (GTDB taxonomy): Bacteria > Verrucomicrobiota > Kiritimatiellia > RFP12 > UBA3636 > UBA3636. The sequence goes on along the minus strand of CAMOEO010000345.1, from coordinate 1,141 downwards.
GACACCCCCGTTCGCGCGGAACGGGGAAAGAGGCTATCAAAAATCGAATCGATAGTCAAGTATCGATTTACGCAAGCCGCCAGCGAAGGGGGGATTCCCTCTTCGTGGCGAGGTGTGGTAGGATTCCGCCCATGAGCGAGATGCTGGACATCGTGGACGAGGACGGTGTGCCGACCGGGCGTACGGTCGACCGCGAAGCCGCGCACCGGGACGGGATTCTGCACCGCACGTCGCATGTGTGGATCGTTCGGCTCGGACCGAACGGGCGGGCCCAGGTGCTGGTGCAGAAGCGCGCGGCGGACAAGGACTCGTTCCCGGGGTGCTGGGACATCTCGAGCGCGGGACACATCCCCGCCGGCGACGACTGGGTGACATCCGCCCTGCGTGAACTGCGGGAGGAACTGGGCGTCGAGGCGAAGCCGGAGGATCTCCATTGGCTCGGGACACACCGGGTCGGACATGACGGCGACTTTCACGGCAAACCCTTCCACAACCGCCAGGTGAGCGCGGTGTTCGTCCTGCATCTGGACAAGCCCGCAAACGAGTTCCAGATCCAGACCTCCGAAATCGAAGCCGTCGAATGGACCGATCTCGACGACTGCATCCAGGCCGTCCGCAGGCGTGCGCTCCCGAACTGCATTTCCCTGAAAGAGCTGCACTGGATCAAAAAGAGGGTTTGGCTCTATCCGCCGGGGGAAGGCCCCTTCCGTTCGCGCGGCTACACGGCCTTCAAATGGCTTGTCGCCGGACTGTGCCTCAACTTTCCCGTTTGGTACGTCCTGGCCCGTTGCGTCCAGGACTACAACTCCCCCCTCCATCGCCATCCCATCGTTCTCCTCTACCAATTGATCGGACTGCCCCTGGTGATGACGATTTGGGGAGCGCTCCACCCCCGCGTCTATCGGAAGCTGCCCAATGCATTCTTCGGTTCCCTCACGATCTTCCTGTTCATCGTTGCCCTCTTCTTCCATCTTCCCGTTCTTTTCATAACCGGATGGACCATCCATCCGCCGCAATACGGGTGGTGACGGCAGGCTCTTCTGAGTCCGCCAGATTATCCATAAACTCCCAATGTCCACCAATCGGCAATGTCATCAATGACAATGCCAAAGGAATCGGGCGCATTCATCCTTCAGCATTG
>CAMOEO010000344.1 GCA_946612175.1 uncultured Verrucomicrobiota bacterium | reverse complement strand
GCCTGTTCGACCGCTGCACGTTCCTCGGCCTGAAGGCGGCCGCCGGCGTGCGCGAGGCTTCCTGACTTCCAACGCTTCCGAATCATGGCCATGAAAGAGAAGACTTCCGCGGGATACGGCTTCGGCGCCTTCAAGGGCGTCTTCACTCCCAGCATCCTCACGATCATCGGCGTGGTGATGTACCTGCGCTTCGGCTGGGTGCTCGGCAACCTCGGGCTCGGCCGCACGCTGCTCCTCGTCACGCTCTGCAATTCGGTGACCCTCCTCACGGGGCTCTCCCTCTCGGCTCTCGCGACGAACCGCGAGGTGCGCGGCGGCGGCGCGTACTACCTCGTTTCCCGCGCGTTCGGCGCGGAGGCCGGCGCCGCGATCGGCGTCCCGCTCTTCCTGTCCCAGGCGATTTCGGTCGCGTTCTACTCCGCCGGCTTCACGGAGGCCCTGCTCGGCGCGTTTCCCGCCCTCTCGGGCTGGGATCCGCGTCTCGTCGGCACCGCCACGCTCGTCGCCCTCGGGCTCCTCGCGACGTTCTCCGCGAACCTCGCGCTCCGCACCCAGTTCCTCATCATGGGCGCAATCGCGCTCTCGCTCGTCTCGTTCTTCCTCGGCGGCGCGCCGGCCTCCCTGCCCGATGCCGCCTCGCTCCCCGCCGTCTCCCCGAAGGGCTTCTTCCCCGTCCTCGCCGTGTTCTTCCCCGCCGTGACGGGCATCCTCTCCGGCCTCGGCATGTCGGGCGACCTGCGCGACCCCGGCCGCGCGATCCCGCGCGGAACGCTCGCGGCGATCGCCACGGGGTACGCCATCTACATGGCGGTCCCCGTCGCGCTGTTCCTCTTCGTCGGCGACCATCCGGCGCTCGTCTCCGACCCCGGCCTCTTCCGGAAATGCGCGCGCTGGCCGTCGCTCGTCCTGCTCGGCGTCTGGGCGGCGTGCCTCTCCAGCGCGCTCGGCTCGCTGCTCGCCGCACCCCGCGTCCTGCAGGCGCTCTCCCGCGACCGCCTCGTCCCCGCGTTCCTCGGCCGCGGCTACGGCCGTGGCGACGATCCCCGCGCCGCCGCCGCGCTCGCCTTCGCGCTGGCGCTCGCCGCCGTGTGGGCCGGAGGCATCGACTTCCTCGCCCCCGTCCTCACGATGGTGAACCTCCTCGTCTACGCGCTGCTGAATCTCGCCGCGGCGCTCGAGGAATCCCTCGGCAGCCCCGCCTGGCGCCCGACCTTCCGCGTTCCGGCCGCCGTCGCCGCGACGGGCTTCGCGCTCTGCGCGGCCGTGATGCTCCTGATCAGCCCCGGCGCGACGTTCGCCGCGCTGCTGCTCGTCGGCGCGATCCACTGGCTGATGGTCCGCCGCCGCCTCCGCGCCCGCTGGGACGACCTCCGCCGCAGCCTCCTCCGCGGCGGCGTCCGCGCGCTGCTGCGCCGCCTCGCGCTCCGTCCCGAGGACGGCCGCAACTGGCAGCCCGACCTGCTCGCCCTCGGCGCCGCCTCCGCGCGCCGCGCCTGGCTCGTCGACCTCGCGGGCGCCCTCTCCCGCGACCGCGGCCTCCTCACGCTCGCCTCCGTCGTCCCCGAGGAGGGCTGGAGCGCCGAACGCGCCGACGAGGCCCGCCGCACCGTCCGCGAATGGGCCGACCGCCGCGGCGTCGCCGCGTTCGTCCGCGTCCACCCCGCCCCGGACCCCTGGGCGGGCATGCGCGAGCTGGTCCGCGCCTACGGCTTCGGCCCCCTCGCGCCGAACACCGTCCTCCTCGGCGCCCCCCAGGACCCCGAATCCTCCGCCGGCGCCGGCTCCGTCGCCGCGCTCGCCGCCCGCCTCCGCCGCAACGTCGTCCTCGCCGTCCGCTCCTCCGAGACCGCCGACGACGCCGAGCCCTCCCCTCCCCCGCCCCGCGGCGCCCCGCCCCGGACCATCGACGTCTGGTGGCGCGGCCGCGGCGCCAACGCCCCCTTCCTCCTCGCCCTCGCCTGCCTGCTCCGCCGCAGCCGCGCCTGGGAGGGCGCCGCGCTCCGCCTCCGCCATGTCGCCGAGCCCGACGAGGATCCCGCCCGCGCCGACGAGACGCTCCGCGCCTTCCTCGCCGACGCCCGCGTCCCCGCCGAGGTCTCCGTCCTCCCCGCGCCCTCCGGCTGCGCCGCCGTCGCCGCCATCCGCGCCGCCTCCGCCGACGCCGACCTCGTCCTCTTCGGCCTCCGCCCCCCCGCGCCGGACGAGACGGACGAGGACTACGGCGCCTACCTGCTCGCCTGCCGCCGCGCCGCCGACGAGCTCCCGCTCGCCCTCTACGCGCTCGCGGCCGAGGGCATCGACTTCCGCGACGTCTTCGCCTAGCCCGGCCCCGACCGCCGAACCGTCTCCCCTCCGCCCCCCTCCCTTCTTCCCATGGACGCCTCCCCCGCACCTTCCCCCGCCGACTTCCGCACCGCGCTGCTCCGCCCCGCGCGGCGGCGCCTCTGGATCCTCTCCGACCTGCAGCAGAGCGACCCGGCGAACGCACGGCGCTGCATGCACGCGGGCGTGGAGGACTTCCTCTCGCTGCGCCTTCCCGTGGACGCCGTGTGCTACCTCGGCGACACCACCGAGGGCACCGATCCGGCGCACCTTCGCGAGATGGCCGACATGCAGGTCGCGGCGCTCGCGCGCGTCGACGCCCCCGTCTGGTACGCGATGGGCAACCACGAGTTCGACTTCCACCGCTGGGGCGGCGAGCGGGGTCGCGTCACCATCCCGATGCGCGAGCGCGTCCTGCGCGAGCCGCAGTGGCACACGACGCCCTCGGTCCGCGACTGGCTCCTCGTCGCGGACTTCGGCGACCTCGCCCTCGCGATCTTCTCCGACCACGCCGCCCCGGACGGCTCGTGGTTCTGCGTCCACGGCGGCGCGAGCGACGGAGAGCGCCGGATCGACTACCCGGACCCCGCCGCCGCGGAACGTGCCCGTTCGGCGATCGCCGCGCTCGGCAAGCCGGTCTTCACGATGTCCCACTACGCGTTCCCCGGCGGCAACCGCGTCTCGGACCTGATGGGGACGCTCCTTCCGCTCCCGCCGAACGTCGTCGCGCACTTCTACGGGCACTGCCACATCGGCGACTTCAAGTGGGGCGGCAAGGACTGCCTGCGCCAGATCTCCGGCATCGACGGCTCCGCGACCACCCAGTTCGACGTCGCCTCGCTCGAGAACCGCCGCGGCAATGCCATCCGCTCCGCCGTCGTCGAATGGTACGGCGGAGCCTCCTACGGCGTCTTCTTCCGCGACCACACCTCCCGCCGCTGGGAGAAGGCCTTCCTTTCGGACGTTCCGTCCGTCCGATAGCCGTCCCGCCCCCCGAAGCGCGCGCCGGGCTTGCAAGGCCGCGCGCCGGCATGGTAGGATGTCCGCCATGGAAACGGATCGGAACCGGAAGGA
>CAMOEO010000343.1 GCA_946612175.1 uncultured Verrucomicrobiota bacterium | reverse complement strand
CGCCGGAGGAACGCTCCTCCAGCTCCATCCAGCGCTCGACGAGGGCGTCGAGCTCGGCCTTCGCGGCGGGGAGGCGGGCGGCGTCCGCGGCGGCGCGCTTCGCGTCGCGGGCGTAGGCGGTGCCGTCGGCGAGGGCGGACTCGATCGCGGCGACCTCGCCCTCGAGCGCGGCGATGCGGCCGGGCAGCGCCGCCAGCTCGCGCTTCTCGTTGAAGCCCAGGCGCGACGGCCGCCTCGCGGCCGCGGGCCGGGACTCCGGCGGCCGCGGCGCCGGAGCGGCGGGGCCGGCGGGCCGCGGGGCGGACAGGGAGCCGCCGCGCTCGAGCGCGGCACGCTCGCGCTCCCAGTCGCTCCAGCCGCCGGGGCAGACGTGGACGCGGCCGCCGCCGAGCAGCACGAAGCAGGACGTGGCGACGTGGTCGATGAAGTCGCGGTCGTGGCTCACGAGGACGAGCGTCCCCTTGTAGCCGAGCAGCTGCTCCTCGAGCAGCTCGAGCGTCTCGACGTCGAGGTCGTTGGTGGGCTCGTCCATGACGAGCAGGTTGCCGGGGGCGAGGAAGAGGCGGGCGAGGAGCAGGCGGGCGCGCTCGCCGCCGGAGAGGGCGGAGACGGGCGTCCGGGCGCGCTCGGGCGTGAAGAGGAAGTCCTGCAGGTAGCCGAACACATGGCGCCGGACGCCGTTCACGACGACGTGCTCGTGGTCGCCGGCGAGGTTCTCGCGGACGGAGGCGGCGGGGTCGAGCGTCGAGCGGAGCTGGTCGAAGAAGGACGCCTCGACGCGCGCGCCGAGGCGGACGGTCCCCGCCTGCGGGGCGAGGCGGCCGAGCAGGAGGCGGGCGAGCGTCGTCTTGCCGGCGCCGTTGGGGCCGACCAGGGCGATGCGCTCGCCGCGGAGGATCGTCGCGGAGAAGTCGCGCACGACGGGCTCCGCGGCGCCGGGCCAGGCGTAGGTGACGCCCTCGAGCTTGGCGACGATCTCGCCCGAGCCGGCGGCCTCGCCGAGCGAGAGGCGGCTTGTCCCGATCCGAGCGCGGCGGCCGGCGATCTCCTCGCGGAGGCGGCGCAGCCCCTCGAGGCGGCCGACGTTGCGGGCGCGGCGGGCGGGGACGCCGTGGACGAGCCACTGCTCCTCGGTGGCGAGGCGCTTCTCCTTGCGCTCCCAGAGGCGCTCCTCCTCCGCGTCGAGCTCGGCGCGGCGCCGGAGGAAGGTCTCCCAGTCGCAGTCCCAGCCCGCGAGGCGGCCGCGGTCGAGGTCGAAGACGCGGCGCGCCGTCCGGCGCAGGAAGGCGCGGTCGTGCGTGACGAAGACGCACGCGAGGCGGGCGCGCGCGAGGAACGCCTCGAGCCACTCGATCGTCGGGACGTCGAGGGGGTTCGTCGGCTCGTCGAGCAGCAGCAGCCCGGGCTCCGAGGCGAGGGCGGCGGCGAGGCGGACGCGGCGGCGCTGGCCGCCGGAGAGGTCGTCGAAGCGCGCGGCGCCGTCGATCCCCAGCTGCGTGAGGAAGCGGGCGCCGCCCGTCGCGTCCGCGCCGCCGGCGGCGGCCGCGGCGCGGGCGACGACCTCCGCGGCGGTGCCGTCCTCGTCGGACGGGACGTCCTGCGAGAGGTACGCGACGCGGAGGCCGGGCGCGCGGACGACGGAGCCCTCGTCGGGCTCGAGCAGCCCCGCCATCACCTTGAGCAGCGTGGACTTGCCCTCGCCGTTGCGGCCGGTGACGCAGGCGCGGTCGCCCTCCTCGACGTTCACGGAGACGCCGTCGAGGACCTTCGGGCCGCCGAAGGCGACCCGGACCTCCTGGAGGGAGAGCAGCGACATGCGGGCGGGGAGGGCGCTCAGGCGATGCCGTCCGCGCGCTGCTTGGCGGCGAGCCAGCGCGGGTAGGCCTCGTCCCAGGCGGCGGCGTCCGGACCGGGCGTCCAGCGCGAGATCGAGATCGAGTCGCGGACGAGGCGGCGGCCGTCGTCGAAGTCGCGCAGGTCGCCGAGGCCGACCATCTGCGCGACGGCGTTGCCCATCGAGGCGCCCTCGTCGGGACCGCAGGCGATGGCGGCGCCGAGGGCGTCGGCCGTCATGCGGCAGTGCATCGCGTCGCGCGTCGCGCCGCCGATCATGTGGAGCACCTCGCGGCGGCGGCCGGTGAGGCGCGCCAGCTCGCCCCAGACCTGGCGGTAGCGCATGACGATGCCCTCCATCGCGGCGCGGTAGAACTGGCCGCGCGTCTCGGGGATGGGCTGGCCGGTGAGGCGGCAGAACTCGACGATCTTGGCGGGCATGCGGCCGGGCGTCTGGAACTGCGGGTAGTCGGGGTCGAGCAGCGAGCGGAACGGCGCGGCGGCCTCCGCCTCGTGCATGAGGTCGTCGTAGGAGGGCTTCGCGCCGTCCTCCTCGCCCCACGCGCGGCGCAGCTCCTGGATCATCCACATGCCGGTGCAGTTCTTGAGGAAGCGGAACTTCCCGTTGGCGGCGCCCTCGTGGGTGTAGTTCAGCTCGTAGGAGTCGTCGGTGAGGATCGGGGCGGAGGTCTCGACGCCGAGCAGCGCCCAGGTGCCGGTGGCGAGGTAGCCCCAGCTCGTGGCGGGGTCGGCCGGGACGGAGGCGACGGCGGAGGCGGTGTCGTGCGCGCCGACGGCGACGACGGGGACGCCCTCGAGACCCGGGACGCCGCGCACCGGCCCGAGCACGGTGCCGGGCGCGACGGGCGTGCGCAGCAGCGAGCCGAGGACGCCGATCTTGGTGAGGAGGGAGGGAGAGAAGTCGCGCGTCTGGAGGTCGATCAGGCCCGAGGTCGAGGCGACCGTGGCCTCGTTGGCCTTCTCGCCGCAGAGGGCGTAGTTCACGAGGTCGGGCATGAAGAGGAGGCGGTCGGCCAGGTCGAGCAGGGAGGCGGGCTCGGAGCGCTCGGCGTGGAGCTGGAAGATCGTGTTGAAGTCCATGAACTGCGTGCCGGTCGTGTCGTAGAGGGCGCGCTTGCCGACGAGGGCGAAGACCTCCTCGGTGTTCATGGTGGTGTTGCGGCGGTCGCGGTAGATGTAGGGCAGGCCGAGGAGGCGGCCGCCCTTGTCGACCAGGCCGTAGTCGACGCCCCAGGTGTCGACGCCGACGGAGGCGATCTCGCCGTACTTCGCGGCGGCGGCGCGGAGGCCGTCGCGGATGTTCTGGAGGAGGGAGGGGAGGTTCCAGAAGAGGTGGCCGGCCAGCTCGACGGGGGTGTTGTCGAAGCGGCTGACGACCTCCATCGCGAGCGTGGAGCCGTCGTAGCGGGCGGCGATGACGCGGCCGCTGCCGGCGCCGAGGTCGATCGAGAGGTAGGTCTTCATGAGGGGATTCCGTGGAAGGGGGTTCGCAACCGAGGGCTCCGATTCTAGCACACCCCCGCCGCGGTGGGAAGCGCAAACCGC
>CAMOEO010000342.1 GCA_946612175.1 uncultured Verrucomicrobiota bacterium | reverse complement strand
TCAGGATTCGCCGGATCGGGCGGAGCGGCGGAGCCGGGCGAGCTTGCCCTTGAGCAGGAGCGTCTGCGTGGGGGAGAGGCGGTCGACGAACACCACGCCGGCGAGGTGGTCCGTCTCGTGCTGCACGGCGCGGGCGAGGAGGCCGTGGACGCGGGCGGAGTAGTGCTTGCCGTCCTCGCCCATCCAGTCCACCGTCACGGAGCGGGCGCGCGTCACCTGCGCGGAGATGCCGGGGAAGCTGAGGCAGCCCTCGGAGCCGCGCTGCGTGCCCTCGGGGGCCGAGACGACGGGGTTGAACATCACCATCGGCATCTTCACGCCGGCGTTGAGCGGGGCGTCGCTCCCCTGGGCGTCCGGCGGGACGTCGATCACGCAGAGCGATTCGGTGCGGCCGACCTGCTCGGCGGCGAGGCCGACGCCCTCGGCCTCGTACATCGCGGCGAGCATCTCGTGGGCGAGCGCCCGCAGCTCGGGCGTCACCTCGCGGACCGGCGTCGCCGGCTTCCGCAGGACGGAGTTTCCGTACGTTACGATGTCCATGGCGCTATTCGTTGACGTCGATCCCGAGCAGCTCGAGGATGCGGGAGAGGTCGTCGTTGTCGAAGAAGTCGATCTCGATGCGGCCGCGGCCGTGGCGGCCGTTGGCGTAGGTGACGGACGGGACGAGGCGCGCCGGGGTCGCGAAACGGGCGGCGAGCTTGTCGAGCAGGAGCCGGAGATGGTCGGCCGGGATGTCGGACCGCGGCGCGGCGGGCGCGCGGGCCGGGCCGGCCAGCCGGTCCTGCACGCGGCGCTCGAGGGAGCGGACGGTGAGGCCCTCGGAGAGGCAGCGGCGCGCGAGCTCCGTGCGCTCCTCCTCGCCGGGGAGGGAGAGCAGGACCTTGGCGTGGCCGGTGGAGAGCAGACCCGAGCCGAGCATCTGCTTGACCTCGTCCGGCAGCTCCAGCAGGCGGAGCGTGTTGGCGACCGAGGCGCGGGCCTTGCCGACGCGCTCGGCGATGTCGGACTGCGTGAGGCTGAACTCGTCGGCCAGGGCCTTGTAGCCCTCGGCCTCCTCGATGACGTTGAGGTCCTCGCGCTGGAGGTTCTCGACGAGGGCGAGCTCGGCGGCGTCGCGGTCGAGCGCCTCCATGACGAGGACCGGGACGGTCTTCAGCCCGAGCAGGCCGGCCGCGCGGAGGCGGCGCTCGCCTCCGATGAGCTCGAGGAAGCCGTCGCCCTTGCGGCGGCAGACGAGCGGCTGGATGATGCCGTGCGCGCGGATGGAGTCGGCCAGCTCGTGGAGCGCCTCCTCGTCGAAGACCGTGCGCGGCTGGAAGGGGCTGCGGCGGATGAGGTCAACGGAGACCTCGACGACGCGGCGCGCGTCGTCCGCCGGCGCGGGGGGCTCCGCCGCGGGCGCGGCGGGCGCGGGCGCCGCGGCGGCGGGGGAAGGAGGAGGCGCGGAGACGGGCGCGGCGGGCGTGGGCGCCTCGGCGGGCGCGGACAGCGCGGCGGCGGCGTCCACGGCCGCGACGTTGCGCGTGGCCTCGCGGCCGATGAGCGCGTCGAGCCCGCGGCCGAGCCCGCCGGGACGGGAGGGCTTGCGGGCGCCTTCGACGAGGCGGACGCGCGGCGCGGGCCGGGCGGCGGGCTTGTGCGCCGCGGAGGGGGCGGAGGGGGCGGGCTTGCGCGCCGGCGAAGGCCGGGCCGCGGCGGCGGCCTTCGCTTTCTTGGCGGGTTTCTTGCTCATGGGTCCACTCTATCACAACCACCGGCAAAACGGAAGCGGAAATCGCTTGCTTTTTCGCCTCGGAAACACTATCCTCTCGCGCATCTTTTACCGCGGACCCCGGCGCGCGCGAGCGCGAGGCCGCCCGCAACCATACCAGGAGAAACACATGGCCACCAAGAAGCCGGCCGCCAAGAAGGCCGCCCCCCGCAACGCCAAGCTGCACGCTTGGGTCGACAGCATCGCCAAGCTCACCACCCCGGACAAGGTCGTCTGGTGCGACGGTTCGAAGAAGGAGTGGAAGGACATCTGCGAGATGATGGTGAAGAAGGGCCAGTTCACGAAGCTGGATCCCAAGCTCCGCCCCGACTGCTACCTCGCCCGCTCCCACGAGTCCGACGTCGCCCGCGTCGAGGGCCGCACGTTCATCTCGACGGCCAAGGAGATCGACGCCGGCCCCACCAACCACTGGATCGCCCCCGACAAACTCAAGAAGATACTCCTCGACCCCAAGAAGGGCCTCTTCGCCGGCTGCATGAAGGGCCGCACGATGTACGTGATCCCGTTCGCGATGGGCCCGCTCGGCAACCCGATCACGAAGCTCGGCATCGAGATCACCGACTCGCCCTACGTCGTCGTCAACATGGAGATCATGACCCGCGTCGGCACGAAGGTCCTCGACGCGATCGAGAAGGGCGCGGAGTTCGTCCCGTGCCTGCACTCCGTCGGCGCCCCGCTCAAGAAGGGCCAGAAGGACGTCGCGTGGCCCTGCGCCCCGATGGAGAAGAAGTACATCTGCCAGCTCCCCGAGGACCCCGACTTCAAGATCATCTCCTTCGGCTCCGGCTACGGCGGCAACGCCCTGCTCGGCAAGAAGTGCTTCGCGCTGCGCATCGCCTCCGTCCTCGCCCGCGACGAGGGCTGGATGGCCGAGCACATGCTCGTGCTCTCGCTCACCTCGCCCGAGAAGAAGACCTACCACGTCACGGCCGCGTTCCCGTCCGCCTGCGGCAAGACCAACCTCGCGATGATGCTGCCGAAGCTCCCGGGCTGGAAGCTCGAGACGATCGGCGACGACATCGCCTGGATCAAGCCCGGCGCCGACGGCCGCCTCTACGCGATCAACCCGGAGAACGGCTTCTTCGGCGTCGCCCCCGGCACGTCGATGGACTCCAACCCGAACGCGCTTGAGTCCTGCAAGAAGGGCACGATCTTCACGAACGTCGTGCTCACGCCCGAGGGCGACATCTGGTGGGAGGACATGGGCGTCAAGGCCCCCAAGGAGGGCGTCGACTGGAAGGGCAACCCCTGCTACGTCTGCGCGGACGACCCCTACCGCATGGGCCCGAAGCCCGGCATGACCAAGGCCGAGATCAAGGCCGCCGGCTACGTCGCCGCCCACAAGAACAGCCGCTTCACCGCCCCCGCCGAGAACTGCCCCGTGCTCGACAAGGACGGCTTCAACGGCCGCTTCGAGGGCAGGAACACCGGCGTTCCGGTCGACGCGATCCTCTTCGGCGGCCGCCGCCCGTCGACGATCCCGCTGGTGAACCAGGCCAAGGACTGGGCGCACGGCGTCTTCATGGGCTCCGCCGCCGGCTCCGAGGTCACCGCCGCGATCATCTCGAACGACATCGGCAAGGTCCGCCGCGACCCGATGGCGATGCTGCCGTTCTTCGGCTACAACGTCTGCGA
>CAMOEO010000341.1 GCA_946612175.1 uncultured Verrucomicrobiota bacterium | reverse complement strand
ATCGACGGGATGCCGTCGTGGAAGGTCGCGAGCCCCCAGCCGTCGGGATGCTCCGTGCTGTGCGAGTAGAACTCTCGCAGCCAGGCGTTGGCGCGCACGGGGCGCGGCGCCGAGAAGCCGAAGAGCTCACACACGGGCGGCGCCTCCGGCCCCGGCGAGGACGCGCTCCGCGTAGCGCGCGCCGGGACGTTCGAGTTTTTCGCGCTGGAACGCGAGCGCCTCGCGGACGGCGGGCGGGGCGCCGAGGGGGGCGCAGAAGGCGTCCAGATCGTCCAGTGCGCGCAGCGCCGCGTCGCGCACGGGCGCCGCGGAGCCGTCGGGCGCGAGGATCGTCGCGGTCCCCAGGTCGTAGCGCGCGGCGGCCTTCGCGTTGCGGACGGCGGCGATCTGCTCGCGCGCCGGGTGCGCCGCGCGCGGAAGGGCGGCGAGGCGCAGCAGCCAGGCGTGCGCGAACGCGACGTCGCGCGCGTCCACGCCCGCCGGGGCGAACGGCACGATGTCGAACGTCCGCAGTTCGATGCGGTCCACGCCCCCGACGGCGAGCGAGTCGAGGCGGTTCGGCCCGCGCGGCTTCACGCGCACCGGGTAGTACAGCTCGGTCGGCGCGGCGATGAGTCCGGCCTCGACGTAGCGCGCGACGCTCCGCGCGTAGGACGGGGCGTCCGAGTAGTCGAAGACCGGGACGAAGTCGTTCCAGAAGCCCAGCTCGGAGCATCGCAGCGACGCGAACCCGCAGAAGAGCGGCGCGCCGCCGGCCGGGCCGCCGAGCCCGAAGAGCGAAGGGTCGGCCAAGGGGCTGGCGGCCATCAGCGCGACGAGGAGCCAGATTCGGTCGGCGGCCTTGGCGGCGAGTTCGCAGTAGAGCGCGTCGGCGTGGCGGCGCGGATCGCCGGCGCCGCCCGCGGCGGCGAAATCGGCGGCGAGCAGGTCGGGGCCGAAGGAGAGGTTCACGTGGACGCCGCAGAAGCACATCTTCCGGCGGCCGTAGCGCGCGGCGGCGTATTCGCGGTAGGCGGTCTTGCCCGCGCGCGGGCCGGTGAATCGCGCGGCCGGGATGTCCTCCTCGCGGCCGAGCGGCGGCGGGTTCGAGCCGAGCCAGAGCGTCTCCGGCTCCGGGAGGGCCGCGAGCGCCGCGCGCAGCCGCGCGTCGATCCGCTCCAGTTCCGCGACGGCCGCCGCGGCGCTCTCCGAGACGCCCGTGTTGATCTCCGTCTGGTTCTCGCAGAAGTCGCGCACGATGCGCGGGTCGTCCTGCGGGAACGGATGGGGCGTGAGCGACATCCGTCCGTCGCGCGTGACGCGCAGCGCCTCGCGCTCCAGCCCGAAACGGGCGGACCAGAGCGCGGCTCGGACGGAATCGGATTCGAGATGCAGCATGGCGTGGCGGGGGGGGGCGGGGACGGTTCAGCCGAGCAGTGCGGCGGCGTTGTCGTGGTAGATGCGCCGCAGGGCTTCGGGCGGCAGGAAGGTCGCGCGCGTCTTTTCGATTTCCACGCTCGGCTCGTGGAAGGGCGAGTCGATCCCGAAGAGGACGCGGTCCGTGCCGACGGTCTCGTAGGCTTCGCGAATCTTGACGCTCATGGAGGTGCCGGAGGTCTCCAGATAGACGTTCGGATGGCGCCGCGCGGTCTTGAGCGCGGCATCGACATAGACGCCGTGCGCATGGCCCATGTGCAGCAGGACGATCGGGACGCGCGGATGGCGCTCGGCGAGCCAGCCGATCTGCCACGGCAGGGAATACGGCGGGTGGCCGCTGTGGACGAAGACCGGGACGCCCAGCTCTTCCGCAAGGTCGATCACGGGATCGACGAGAGTGTCGTCCGCCGGATAGGCGTCGAAGAGCGGGTGCAGCTTGATCCCGCGGAACCCGGCGGCGACATAGCGGCGGATGTCGTCGAGCGCGCCGCGGTCGGTCGGCGTGATCCACGCGATCGGAACGACGAGGTCCGGCGCCGCCTCGAAGGCCCGCAGGACGGCGTCGTTGTCGTGGGCGTTGGCCCCCGTGAGGAAGGTCTTTTCGATGTCGAACGCGGCCATCTGTTCCTTGAGGCGCGGCAGGTCGAAATCGAACCGCGCCCAGGAGCCGAACGCGCCGATGTGGGAATGTGCGTCGATGATTTTCATGGAACGGGGAAACGACGAGTTCCGTTTTCAAACGGGCGGACGCGGAGCGTGGCGCCGAGGCTTTCCGCAAGGGCACGGCAGTGCGTCTGCTTGGCGAGGTCCGTGACGGGTTCGCCCACCACGGTAAGGACGACTTCGGGAACTGCCTGCGCCGCTTCGCGCGCGAAGCGCAGCAACGCGGGAAATGCGGCGGGGCCGAATTTCGGGCGGCAGAGCGCGAGGTATTCGTCCGGATCGTCGGTGTTGAGGCTGATCGAAATGCAATCGACTTTGCCGACGAAAAGCGCGGCGGTTGGACGGCCGTTCACGAGGTCGGAAAGGCCGTTGGTGTTCACGCGGACGCGAAGCGCCGGATCGAGCGCCTTGCGGCGCGCGGCGGCGGCGAGAAGCGCGTCGAGCCGTTCGGTCGGTTCGCCGTAGCCGCAGAAGACGAGTTCGCGGTAGCGGGTCCAGTCCTGCGCGTCGAGCGCGGCGTCGATCTCCGCTTGCGCCGGTTCGCGCTCCAGCCAGAGCGGCGGCGAGCCGTAGACGCCCGGGCCCTTGGCGCGCAGGCAGAACGTGCACGCGCAGGGGCACCGGTTCGTGAGGTTCGCGTAGACCGCGTTTTTGACCGTGTAGGCGATCGTTTGCATGGTCTGACTACGCAATGGCGCGCATGCCGTCGATGCAGACGGCGACGACATCGGCGAGGTCCATCCCGAGGAGTTCCAAGCCGCGGAGGATGACTTCGCGCGAGCACTTGGCGGCGAACTTCCTGTCCTTGAACTTCTTCAGGACGCTGCGCGGTTCGAGGTCGGAAAGGCCCGTCGGGCGCATGAGCGAGGTGGCCCAGACGATGCCGGAGAGCTCGTCGGCGGTGAAGAGGCTCTTCTCGAGGTCAGTCTCGGGCTTGATGTCGTTGCAAATGGACCAGCCGTGGCTCATGATGGCGCGGACGTCCGCCGCGTCGACGCCCTCGGCGAGGAGTTCTGCCTCGGTGTGCTTGAGATGCTCTTCGGGGAAGAGCTCGTAGTCGTAGTCGTGGAGGTAGCCGACGGCGCCCCAGTGCTCGACCTCCTCCGGCGGCTGGCCGAAGTGGCGCGCAAAGGCCTCCATGCATCCGCGCACATTGCGGGCGTGCAGCAGCAGATGCGGGTCGTGCGTTGTTGTCGCGAGCAGGCGCTCGGCTTGGGCGAGGGAAAGGGGCATGGTTTTTCTTTTCGGTGGTCGGTGGAGGCGCCGCGCCGGCCGCGGCGGCGGCCGGCGCGGCGGGCGGCGGCTAGAACTGGTACTGCGCGGAGAGGACGAAGC
>CAMOEO010000340.1 GCA_946612175.1 uncultured Verrucomicrobiota bacterium | reverse complement strand
GGCGGCGGCGGCCGACGGCGGTGGCGGGGTCGGGACCCCGCCACCGCGCGAGGCGGACGCGCGTCGCGAAGCGCTCGGACTCGTCCTCCTCGGGCGTGTAGCGGACGAGTTCCGCGGGCGGGAGGCGGCCGGCCTCGAGGGCGGCGCGCCAGGCGGCGAAGTCGGGCGCGTTGGCGCGGCGCTCCGCGCCTTCGCGCGAGCAGGCGGCGGGGCCGATGCCCGTGTAGTCCTCTCCGCGCCAGACGGCGAGGTTGTGGCGGCACTCGGAGCCGGGGCGTGCGTAGTTGGAGAGCTCGTAGCGGGCGTAGCCCGCGGCGGCGAGGGCGTCCTCCGCCTCCGCGACGGCGGCGAGGGCGTCGTCGTCCGGGGGCGGCGCGACGCCGGCGCGGGCGAGCGGGGTGCCGGGCTCGACCGAGAGCGGGTAGACGCTGACGTGGTCCGGCGCCAGGGCGACGGCCTCGCGGAGGGATTCCGCAAACTCGCCCTGTGGGGCGCCGGGGAGCGCGGCGATGAGGTCGAGCGAGAGCGACGGGATCCCGGCGGCGCGGAGCGCGGCGAAGGCGGCGCGGGCGCGGGCGGCGTCGTGGCGGCGACCGAGCCAGCGGAGGGCGCGGTCCGAGAAGGACTGGACGCCGAGCGAGGCGCGCGTGACGCCGGCGGCGCGGAGGGCGGCAGCGAGGTCGGACGTGACGTCGCCGGGGTTGAGCTCGACCGTCGCCTCGGCGTCGGGGGCGGGGCGGGGGAGGGCGGCGAAGAGCGCGCGGAGGCCGTCCGGGCCGAGCAGCGAGGGCGTGCCGCCGCCGACGTAGACGGTTATGGGGCGGGCGGCGGCCGCGCCGCGGAGCGCGAGCTCGGCCAGCGCCTGCTCGATCGCTTCAAGCGCGGGAGGAGGCGGAGCCAGTCGCGGAGGCGCGCGGCGTCCGCGCCGGGCTCGGAGTAGAACGCGCAGTAGCGGCACTTCGAGACGCAGAACGGAACGTGGACGTAGAGGTTGGCGGGCGGCGGCGCGGGCATCGGGCGGGGCGCTACTCCGGGCGCCAGGGGCGGAGCGGGCGGGGGTCCGTCCGCTCGAGCAGCTCCAGCTCGCGCGGGGTGGCGTCGCGGAACTCCCCCGCGCGGAGGTCGGTCGGGAGCCGGAGGCGGTTGATGGCGACGCGGGAGAGCGACTCGACGCGGAGGCCGACCGACTCGCACATCCGGCGGATCTGGCGGTTGCGGCCCTCGTGGAGGACGAAGCGGAGGCGGTGGCGGGGTCCGAGTGGGCCGTCGTCGAGGCGGCGGACGTACTCGACGCGCACCGGGGCGAGCGGGACGCCGTCGAGCTCCATCGGGCCCTGGAGCGCGTCGAGCGTGGCCTGGTCGAACACGCCGCAGGCCTGGACCTCGTAGACCTTGGTGTGGCCGTAGCGGGGGTGGGTGAGGCGGTTGACGAGCGCGCCGTCGGTGGAGAGGACGAGCAGCCCGGAGGAGTCGCGGTCGAGGCGCCCGGCGGAGACGACGCGCTCGCGCACGCCGCGGAGCAGGCCGTAGACCGTCTCGCCGCGGCCCTCCTCGCGGGTGCAGAGCACGCCGCGGGGCTTGTTGAGGAGGAGCGTGCGGACGGCGGCGCCGCCGCCCGCGGGCGGGGAGACGCGGCGGCCGGAGACGACGATGACGTCGCTCTCGGGATGCTCGAGGCGGAAGCCGGGCTCGCGGACGACCGCGCCGTTGACGGTGACGGCCCCGCCGGCGATGATCGAGGCGCAGTGGCGGCGGGAATCGACGCCGAGGCGGGCGAGGACGCATTGGAGACGGTCGGACATGGCGGAAGGGGAGGGGATCGCGGCGCGGGCCGTGGCGCCCGCTCCGGCGCCGCATTCTAGCAGAGCCCCCGCCGGCGGGCAACCTCGCGGCGCGGTCTTGCGAAACCGGGGCGGGGATGGTAGACTCTGCGCCGTTCCGCCGGTTCCGCGGCGGGACGGATGCGCGCGCGCCTTTAGCTCAGTCGGTCAGAGCACGGGACTCATAATCCCAGGGTCGCTGGTTCAAGTCCGGCAAGGCGCACCATTCCCCCCGTCGGCGGGGCCGCCGGCGGGGCGGCCGCGCCCCGGAAGGACCACCGCCCCGGCGCCGAGGCGGGCGCGGATGTCGTCGAGCGCGCGGGAGAGCGCCTCGCGCTTCTCGGCGCGGGCGTCGTCGGGCGGCGGGCCGAAGAGGTCGGGCTGCGCCGGGGGGCGCGAGCCGGAGAAGCCGCTCACGCCGAAGCCGACGAGGCGCACGGGGCGCGAGACGGGGGTGGCGGCGAGGAGCGCGGAGGCGGCCTCGCGGTAGGTGAAGTCGTCGCACGCGGGGCGCTCGAAGGGGCGCTGGCGCGTGAGGGTGCGGAAGTCGTCGGTGCGGAGCTTGAGCTGCGCGGTGGCGGCGAACTTCCCGGCGGCGCGGACCTGGCGGGCGACGTCGGCCGCGAGGTCGAGCAGGAGGGCGCGGACGGCGGCGCCGTCGCGCTCGTCGACGGGAAAGGTGTGCTCGCGGGAGATGGACTTCTCCTCGCGCTCGGTCTCGACGGAGCGGTCGTCGAGGCCGAGGGAGAGGTCGTGCAGGGCGGCCGCGGCGGCGGGGCCGGCCCAGCGGGCGAGCGCGGCGGGGTCGGCGCGCTGGAGGTCGCCGATGGTGCGGATGCCGCGGGCGCGGAGGGCGTCGCCGAGGACCTTCCCGACGCCGAAGATGCGCGTGGCGGGGAGGGGCGCGAGGAAGGCGCGGATCGCCTCCGGCTCGTCGGGGACGACGGTGAGGCCGTCGGGCTTGTTGAGGTCGGAGGCGAGCTTGGCGAGGAACTTGTTGGGGGCGACGCCGACCGAGGCGGTGAGGCGGAGCTCGCGGGCGATGTCGGCGCGGATGCGGCGGGCGATGCCTACGGAGGGGCCGAAGAGCAGGGAGGCGCCGGAGACGTCGAGGAACGCCTCGTCGCAGGAGAGGCCCTGCACGAGCGGGGTGTAGCGGTCGAAGATCTCGAAGACGCGCGCCGAGGCCTCCATGTAGCGGTCGAAGTCGGGCGGGAGGAAGACCCCCTGCGGGCAGAGGCGGAAGGCCTCGCGCGAGGGCATGGCGGAGTGGACGCCGAAGCGGCGCGCCTCGTAGGAGCAGGTGGAGACGACGCCGCGCTCGTGGGGTCCGGCGCCGACGATGACGGGGCGGCCGCGCAGCTCCGGGCGGTCGCGCTGCTCCACGGACGCGAAGAAGGCGTCCATGTCGACGTGGAGGATCGGTCGGGTTTCCGGGGCGGGCATGGCGGGCGGCGGGGCGGGAGGGGCGGGCCCGGGCGCCCCGCCGGGCCCGCCCGCGCGCGCCCCGCGGCGGCGCGCCGGGCGGGAGCGGCGCCCCGAGGCGCGCCGCAGGACGGCCCCCACACCACAGAAAGGAGCGCAGACCACCAACGGAGAA
>CAMOEO010000339.1 GCA_946612175.1 uncultured Verrucomicrobiota bacterium | reverse complement strand
CCGACGGGCACCGGGCGCCCGCAGAGGTAGGCGACGAAGAGGTCGCCCTTCGGCGTGTCGACGAGGCAGCCGTGGCCGGTGCGCTGCAGCGGGCTCGCGTGGTCGTGCTTCGCGGTGAGGAGCGGCTGCGGGTCGCTCTCGTAGGGGCCCCAGACCGACTTCGACCGCGCGAGCTGCACGCCGTGCCAGTAGGCGGTGCCGCCCTCGGCGACCATGAGGTAGTAGGTCCCGTCGCGCCTGTAGAGGTGGGGGCCCTCGGTGCCGAGCGCGGGCGTGCCGGTGTAGACGAGCTTCGCGGGGCCGACGAGCCGCTTCTCCGCGACGGAATACTCCTGCACGACGATGCCCGCGAAGAGGCGGTGGCCGGGACGGTGGTCCCAGAGCATGTTGCAGACGTACTTGCGGCCGTCGTCGTCGTGGAAGAGCGAGGGGTCGAAGCCGCTCGAGTTGAGGTAGACCGGCTCGCTCCAGTCGCCCGCGGGGTCCTCCGCCGTGACGACGTAGTTGCGGACGTCCTTGTAGGGGCCGCGCGTCTCCTTCGCGTCGGTGTAGACGAGCCAGAAGAGGCCGTCCGCATACGTGAGGCAGGGCGCCCAGACGCCGCCGGAGTCGGGGTCGCCGCGCAGGTCGAGCTGGGAGACGCGGCGCAGGGGGGAGGGGAGGCGCTCCCAGTGCACGAGGTCGCGGGAGCGGTGCAGCTCGACGCCGGGGAACCACTGGAACGTGGAGTTGGCGAGGTAGAACCATTCGCCGACGCGGCAGACGGAGGGGTCGGGGTGGAAGCCGGGGAGGATCGGGTTGGAGGCGTGGATCATGGCGGGGCGGGCTAGGGGAGGAGAGGGAGTCCGCCTCCGCCGCCGGGATCGGCGGCGAAGGGGCGGAGGAGGAGGACGGCGAGCAGCAGCGCGGCGTACCAGGCGGCGACGGCGGCGGGGTGCCAGGGGGCGACCTCGAGGGCGCCGCCGGGAAGCGCGGCGGCCGCCTGCGAGCAGAGCGACATGCCGTGGGCGAGGAAGGCGCAGGCGCGGTTGAGGAGGGCGGAGAGGGCGGGGACGAGCGGCGCGGCGAGGAGCGAGGCGAGCGCGAAGCCGACGACGAACGAGGCGAGGGGGATGACGGCGAGGTTGGCGAGGATGGCGACCGGCGAGAGGCGCCCGAAGCACATCGCGGTGAGGGGCGCGGAGACGAGCCACGCGGCGAGCGAGACCGAGAGCGCCTCGGCGGTCCGCCCCGGGAGGCGATGGCGGAGCCACCAGACGATGCGGGCGGGGCCCCAGGCGAGGAGGAGGCGCGGGAGCGCGAGCGCGGCGCGGGCCGCGGCGGAGCGCCGGCACCAGCGGTCGGTCGACCATTCCGGCGAGCGGACGCGCGGGGGCGGGTCGGCGTCCTCCGGGTTGCCGGTGCGCGCGGCGCGGCGGCTGCGGCGGCGCGCGGCTGCGGCCTCGCGGAGGCCGTTGAAGAGCGGGACCAGGAGGAGGATTCCGCCGGTGCAGAGGAAGGAGAAGTGGAAGCCCAGGTCGAGGACCTGCATCGGGTCCCAGGCGAGGATCGCGATCGCGGCGGCGGCGAGGGAGGCCGCGGGGTCGGCCCGGCGCGAGGCGAGCGGGGCGGCCAGGACGAGCAGCGTCATCGCGCAGGCGCGAACGGCGCTGGGGCGGGCTCCGGTGATCGCGACGTAGAGGACGACCGCGGCGGCGGAGAGCGGCGCGCGGAGGCGGAAGGGGACGCCGGCGAACCTGAAGGCGCCGGAGAGGAGGAGGGCGAAGAGGCCGACGTGCAGGCCGGAGATGGCGAAGACGTGGATGGTGCCGCTCGCCTTGAAGCGGTCCTCCAGGTCGCGGGGGATCTCGGCGCGGAGCCCGAGCGTCATGGCGCGGACGAGCGCGACGTCGCCGGGGCGGTCCTCCGCGCCGCGCCCGAGCGCGCGGGCGGCGGCGGCGCGCAGGTCGCGGAGGAGGAGCGCGGGGCGGGAGGCGTCGAGCTCCGGGGCGCGGCGCGTGACGGGGTCGCGCTCGCGGCGGGCGAGGACGAGCAGCGGGGCGGCGGAGCGGGTCTGCACCTCGAAGGGCGTGCCGGAGAGCTGCCAGCCCTCGCCGGCGCGCGGGAGGGGGAAGGGCGGGCGGGGGGAGGCCATCGAGACGGGGCCGTACCAGTCGACGCGGACGGTGCAGCCGCCGGCGGGGACGGGGCCGGCCTCGTGGGCGAGCTCGGCGACGCGCAGGTCGAAGCGCATGCGGGCCCCGCCGTGCTCCAGCGCGACGACGGAGGGCTCGGTGGCGACGCGGCCGCGGAGGACGGCGGGCTCGCCGGATTCGACGGCATCGCGGAAGACCTCGACGCCGGCCATTCGGCGGCGCGCGGCGGCGCTCCCCGAGAGAAGGGCGCAGAGCAGCGTGGCGGCGAGGACGGCGGCCGTGGCGGCGGCGCGGAGCGCGGGGCGGGGCCGGCGCCGGCCGGCGGCGCGGCAGGCGAGGAGGAGCGCGGCGGCGGCGAGGAGGGCGAGCCAGGGGGCGGCGCCGCCGCCGAGCGTGCGGACGCCGAGCCAGGTGCCGAAGACAAACGCCGCGCAGACGGCCGCGAGCGGGCGGCGGACCGGCTGCGCGGCGTCGGGGGGCATGGCGGAAGGGTCAGAGCGAGGGCTCGAAATAGGGGCGGATCGCGAGGGTGCCGCCGGAGAAGACGACCGGGGCGAGCGCGTCGTGGTCGTTGGTGCGGTGGGTGCCCGTCTCCTCCAGGGCGGCCCCGCCGGAGGCCTTGGCGACGCGCGAGGTCTCGAGCCGGTTGCCGTTGAGGTCGAGGGCGCCGGAGCCGCCGAAGAGGAGGGAGCGGGTGCCGACGTTCATCACGAGCACGGCGGTGCCGCCGTCGAGCACGGCGAGGGCCGCGTCGCGCAGGGCGTCGGCGGAATCGCCGTCGACGTCGGCGGGGAGGCGCGTGAAGGCGAGGCTCGGGCGGTTGCTGCCGTAGACGGCGATCGTGCCGCCGCGGGGGATGCGCCCCTCGCCGGTGCGTTCGAGGTAGATCGTGCCGGAGGCGGCGCGGATGTGGGTGTCGACGCGGCCGTTGTCGCGGTTGCGGGTGTCGCCCGTGCCGCCGGAGGCATGGACGCGGAAGCGGGCGTTGTTGTTGTGGGGGATGTTCGCGACGGACGGGCTGTCGGCGCCGTAGCGGATGGCGATGCGCCCGCCGCCGCCGCCGCCGCCGCCCTGGCCGTAGGCGGCGCCGCCGTCGGCGGAAACGGCGCCGGTCTCGCCGATGACGACCGCGCCGCCGGCGCGCAGGTCGATGGATCCGCCCGCGGCGCCGCCGAGGAGGACGCCGCCGGCGTCGCGCCGGTCGGCGTCGGCGCGGATCTTGCCGAGGACGGTGAGGTCGCCGCCGGCGACGAGGCGGATGACGCCGCCGCCGTGCCCGAACGTGGCGGGG
>CAMOEO010000338.1 GCA_946612175.1 uncultured Verrucomicrobiota bacterium | reverse complement strand
AGCGCAAGACCGCCGCAACCGCAAATGCGCCTTGCTTTTTTCCCGGAAAAGGGGGAGAATGGGCGGCCTTCCATCCACCCCTCCCCAGGAGAACGCAACCATGCCCACGAAGTTCCGCGTCGCGGCCCAGATGTTCGGGTTCCGCGACTACACCAAGACCCTCGAAGACGCCGCCAAGACGATGAAGCGCGTCAAGAAGATCGGCTACGACTACGCCCAGATCTCCGGTTTCGGCCCCATGGACATGGCCGATCTCAAGCGCGTCTGCGACGACGCGGGCGTGACGCCGATCGGTGCGCACATCGGCCTGCCCCAGTTCCGCGAGAACGAGAAGAAGGTCCTCGAGGACTGCCGCAAGCTCGGCATCTCCTACGTCGCGATCCCCTGGCTCAAGGCCTCCGACCAGAAGACCCTCGCCGACTGGAAGAAGCTCTTCCGCGAGTTCGAGGGCTACGCGAAGCGCTTCGCCAAGGAGGGCGTCCTCGTGCAGTACCACAACCACGCCTTCGAGTTCCAGAAGTTCGGCATCAAGGCCGGCAAGGGCGGCAAGACGATCCTCGACATGTTCTACGACGGCACCAAGGCCATCCAGGCCGAGCTCGACCTCGGCTGGTGCGCGCGCGGCGGCTACAACCCCGTCTACTGGATCCGCAAGGTCTCCGGCCGCATGGACCAGGTCCACCTCAAGGACTGGGGCATCTGGGACGACGCGCAGACGCCCGAGTTCCGCGCCCTCGGCGAGGGCTCGCTCGACTGGCCGACGCTCGTCCGGGAGTGCAAGAAGGCCGGCGTGAAGGACTTCATCGTCGAGCAGGACACGCAGATCGCGACGAAGGACCCGTTCGTCTCCTACGCGATCAGCCGCAAGTACCTCAAGACCCTCGGCCTCTAGCCGCCCCGCGGCATCGCAGGTCCCAGGCCGCATGTCGCAAGCCCGCCATTCGACCTTCGACCTGCGGCCTGCGGCCTTCGACCTGAGACCTGAGACGAACGAAGATGTCCCTGATCACCCGCTATCTCCTGCGCCAGTTCCTCGGGCCGCTCCTCGTCTGCCTGGTCGCCTTCAACGGGATCTTCATCCTGTTCGACCTGTTCGGGCACCTGTCGCGGTTCCTGGACGCGAACCTCCCGCTCCCGGCGATCCTGAAGTACTACGCCGGCGTGGTCTGCACGTACACGCACTGGTTCCTGCCCGCCTCCTGCATGCTCGCCACGCTCTACACGATGTGGCAGCTCTCGCACCACAGCGAGCTCACGGCGATGCGCGCCAGCGGCATCTCGTTCCACCGCCTCACGCTCCCCTTCTTCTGCGTGGCCGTGCTCGCGAGCCTCCTCGCCTTCGCCAACGCCGAGCTGCTCGCGCCCGGCCTCAGCGCCTGGTCGGACCGGCTCAAGGAGTCCGGCTTCGCCCACGCGACGCCCGGCCCGACGGAGAAGTTCAACTACACGAACCCCGCCGCCTCGCGCACCTGGCGCATCGCGAGCATCGACACCTCTTCGGTCGAGGCCTGCGCCCACCTCTTCGTCCCGTCGAACGCCGCGGACCGCCTCCCCGCCCAGGCGGTGGAGATCAAGCGCGTGGTCGACGGCCGGATCGTCTGGGGCGTCGCCGCCCGCCGCGCGGACTACCTCGACGGCATCTGGTGGCTCTCGGGGCCCGAGATGATCCGCATCGACCCCTACGACGGCTCCGTCCTCCCCGACACCGATCCGTCGCGCCCCCGCGTCCCGCTTCCCGACCCCCTCCCCTTCCCCGAGCTGACGGAGACGCCGCGCGACCTCCACATCGAGGCGCGCCAGTGGGACTACCTCTCCGCGAGCGACATGCTCCGCCGCCTCCTCTCCAGCCGCGACGACAGCGACGAACACTGGTTCGACTTCTGGTACCGCCTCGCCGCCCCGTGGGCGTGCCTCGTGATCACGCTGCTCTCGATCCCCACCGGCATCACGACGGGCCGCCAGAGCGTGTTCAAGGGCGTGGTGCTCGCCCTCGCGACCTTCTTCCTGTTCTACCTGTTCTCGATCACGCTGAAGTACCTCGGGCAAAAGGGCTACATGCCCCCCGTCCTCGCCGCGTGGCTCCCCAACGCGGTGTTCCTCGCCATCGGCCTCGGCCTCTACCGCCGCCTCACCTAGCGGCGGCGCCTCCCTCGCCCCCGGCGGCCGGCATGCCCGCGGCTACGGCTCCTCGACCCAGCGCAGGAAGCGCAGCGACGCGCCCTCCGCGTAGGCGATGCACCAGATGCGGCGCTCGACGTCGCCGGAGCGCCCGGTCGCGGTGATGCGGTAGTACTGCGAGTTCACCGTGATGCGGGAGCGGATGGCAGGGTCGAGCCCGTCGACGCGCGCGAAGAGGTCGTCGGCGCTGCGGAACGGGTCGGGATCGCCGTTCTCGTCC
This sequence comes from uncultured Verrucomicrobiota bacterium, assembly GCA_946612175.1. Taxonomy (GTDB): domain Bacteria; phylum Verrucomicrobiota; class Kiritimatiellia; order RFP12; family UBA3636; genus UBA3636. Next base: position 1,071 of record CAMOEO010000338.1, on the reverse strand, counting down.
GTCGCCTCGCGCTCCTCCAGGATCGCGCGGGCGAGGATGTCGTCGACGCCCGGCAGCGTCCGCAGCACGTCGTAGGGCGCGGACTGGATGTTGATCTTGCCGTCGCCGTAGGTCGTGAGGAGGCTCTCGATGCCGGCGACGACGATGGCGTTGGTCTCGGAGAAGCGGTTGAAGGAGAGGCGGGAGCTCTTCACGTCGGTGTCGCCGCGCACGGTGGCGGGGTCGAAGAGGCCGCCGGTGAGGAGCGTCTCGGTGAAGCCCTTCACGAGCAGCAGCTCGCGCACGGTGTCGAACGGGCCGTTCTTCGCCTCGTAGGGCGGGTCGAGCTGGCTGTAGTAGTCCTCGGTCTCGGCGCCCTCGGAGTTCGGCTCCTCGTCGGAGTCGGTCCAGTCGAGGATCGGGTCGACGATGTAGTCGAAGTACTCCTCCGGGACGCCCGCGTTGCCGAGGATCGTCTCCCAGTCGTCGCGCGCGAGAAGGTTCACGTTGAGGCGGCCGGGCTCGGGCTCGATGTCGAGCACGATGAACCCTTCGCCCACGGGCTCGACGAGGCCGACGAGCGACTGCCCCTTGCCGAGGCGCTCGACGGCGTCGTGCCAGCGGTCCTCGTCGTCGGACATGCCGTCGGCCTGCTGCGCGCCGCCGCCGGCGCGGGCCATGAGCATCTTGGCGACCTCGACGCCGGACTCCGCGAGCAGCCCCGCGCGGACGCGGTTGTCGAAGTAGCCGGCGTACCGCGCCTCGAGCCGCCCCTGGAAGCCGAGCGACCCGACGAGCAGCGCGAGGACCGCCACGACGAGCAGGACGAGCACGAGCGCCGAGCCGGCGCGGCCGCGGGAAGGCCTCCTCATCGCGGACGCCCTCCGACGCCGGCGCCCTCGATCCGGAGCCCCGGCGATCCGCCGCCGGATCCGCCTCCCTGACGCCGTCCGCCGCCGCCACGGTCGGAGGGGCCACCGCCTCCGGAGGATCCGCCACGGTCGGTGCCTCCGCGACGGTCCCGGACGCCGCCGCCGAAGCCGCCGCCGCCCGAGCCGCCGCCCGAGCCGCCGCCCGGACCGCCGCCGCCGA
>CAMOEO010000337.1 GCA_946612175.1 uncultured Verrucomicrobiota bacterium | reverse complement strand
CGGCGGCGTCCGGCTGGCGGTCGGCCGGGAGCGGCGAGGTGGCGCGGCGGAGGAGGGTGCGCCAGAGGCGCGGGGGGCGGCCGCCGAAGCAGCGCAGCGCGAGCATGCCGAGCGCGTAGACGTCCGCGGCGGGGGTGAGGTCGCCGCCCGAGAACTGCTCGGGCGCGGCATAGCCCGGCGTGCCGTGGCCGACGGCGCGGCCATCGACGACGGAAAGGGTCTCCAGTCGCAGGCCGCATGTCGCAGGTGCGTCGTCCCGTTCGGAGCTTTCGTCCCGGGACGTGGGCCTCTCGACCTGGGGCTTGCGACTCGCGGCCTGTGACCGCTTGACGAGCCCGAGGTCGATCAGGACGGGGGCGCCGTCGGCGCGGCGCAGGATGTTGGAGGGCTTGACGTCGCGGTGGACGAAGCCGAGCGCATGGAGGTGCGCGAGGCCCTCGCACAGGGCGAGGAGGAAGCGCTCGACCTCGCGCGGGGCGTGCGGCAGGTCGCCGGGGAAGAGCTCCTCGAGCGCGATCCAGGGGTGGCCGTCGACCTCGCCGGACGCGACGAGGCGGGGGAGGGCGGGGTGGGGGTGCTCCGAGAGCAGGGCGGACTCGCGCCGGAGACGCTCCTGCGAGGCGTCGTCGCCAAGGCGGCACACCTTGAGGGCGACGACGGCGCCGTCCGCCTCGCGACGCGCGCGGTAGACTTCCGCGCTCGCGCCGCGGCCGAGCAGGCCGAGAACGCGGAACGGGCCGAGCGCCGCGCCGTCCGGAAGGACGCGCGGCGCGAGGCAGCCGCGACCGCTTTGGCGGAGCCAGGAATCAATGTCTTCGTTCGAGATGCCCACGAAGAGGGATTAGGGATTAGGGATCAGGGATTAGGGATCAGGGATCAGGGAGTCGAGGTCGCCGCGGGACGACATGGGATACTGGCGCGGCGGAGGGGGCGTCTTACGCGCAGGGGGCGGCGTCGAGCGCGGCGACGAGGTCGCGGAGGCGGCGCATCATGCGGCTCTTCATCTGGTCGACGGCGTTGCGGGAGACGCCGAAGGCCTCCGCGACGGCGGCGGGATCCTCCCCCTTCACGGCGACGCGGATGAAAATCTGCTTGGTGCGCTCCTGGATTGAATCGTCGGCGAGGAGCTGGCGCAGGGCGATCTGGAGCACGGCGTCGCGCCACTCGTCCTCGTCGCGCGCGGCGGCCTCCTCGTCCGCCCGGGACTGCGGCGGATCGGGCTCGGCGGAGGCCCGCGCGTCCCGCGCGGATTCCGCGGCGCGGCGGCGCAGGAGCATGGCGGCCTTGTTGCGGAGGATGCCGGTGAGGTAGTTGTGGAAGGAGCCCTGCTCGCCCGGCGCGTAGCGGTAGTCCGGAAGCGCGCGCAGGAGCGCGACGAGCGTCTCCTGCACAAGGTCGTCCGCCTCCTGCGCGAGCGACGGATACCGCGCCGCGAGGAACGACTCCATCATCGGGCGGTAGCGTGCGACGAACTCCTCCCACCGCGGCGACCGAGCGTCCTTGCCCAGGTCGTGCAGGAGGGTTCTGGAGGTGGTCGGAATCTTCATGGGAAGGCGCTGGAAAGACTCGACGGACTAGGCGCCGATGCCGCGGGCGACGTCGAGCAGCGGCAGGACGAGCCCGAGGGCGAGGGCGAGGACGAACGCGCCGACGAGGGCGAGGAGGATCGGCCCGAGGAGGGCGAGGCGCAGGGCGAGGCGGCGCCGCCAGCGGGCGCGGAGGCGCCCGGCGGCGGCGCGGAGCATCCGCGGCAGGCAGCCGCCGGCCTCGCCGACGCGGATCCACTGGGCGAGGAGGGGGCCGATGCGGGGAACGCGGCCGAGGGCCTCGGCGGGGGCTTCGCCGGCGCGGATGCGGGCGGTGGCGCCGGCGAGGGCGTCGGCGAGGGCGGGGCGGCCCGTGCCGGCGGCGGCGACGGGAAGGGCCTTGGGGACGGGCATCCCGCCCTCGACGAGGGCGCCGAGGATGGTGGCGAAGCGCTCGGCGGCGCGCTCGACGGCGAAGCGGGAGCCGGGGAGGCGGAGCAGCAGGCGGTCGAGGCGCAGCGCGGCGGCGGGGTCGCGGCGGGCGCGGCGGCGCGCGGCGGCGAAGGCGAGGCCGAGGGCGGCGGCGAGGGGGAAGAGGCCGAAGACGACGAGGCGGCAGGCGCCGACGAGCCAGCGGGAGGAGGCGGGGATGGCGAGGCCGGACGCCTCGAGCGAGCGCATGGCGGCGGGGACGACGAAGCCGAGCATCGCGCCGGCGACGGCGAGGCCGAGCAGGGCGACGAAGCAGGGGTAGGCGAGGGCGGAGCGGACGGAGGCGCGCGCGGCCTCGTCGGCCTCGAGGTCGCCGGCGAGGCGCTCGAGGGCGTCGGGCAGGGTGGCGGAGGCCTCGGCGGAGGCGACGGCGGCCCGTTCGTAGGGGGCGAGGCCGGCGCCCGCGCCGTCAAGGGCGTCGGCGAGGCCGCGGCCCTCGCGGACGGCGGCGGCGACGCGCTCGAGGGCGGCCGCGGCGGCGGAAGAGGAGGCCCCGCCGGCGTCGGCGGCGGGGTCGCGCAGGAGGGCGAGGGCGCGGTCGAGGGGCATGCCGGAGGCGAGCAGGGCGCCGAGCTCGCGGTAGAGGGCGGCGCGGGCGGCGGCGGCGAGGGGGCGGGCGGCGGCGGCGAGGGGGCGGAGGAAGGCGACGTAGACGCCGCGGGCGAGGAGGTCGCGGGCGGCGGCCTGTTCGTCGGGGGCCTCGACGCGGCCGCGGAGCGGCGCGCCCTGGCGATCGTATCCCTTGTAGAGGTAGGTCATGGCGGCGGCTACTCCATGGCGAGGAGGCGGAGGACGAGGATGGCGAGGACGGTGGCGCGGCGGTCGTCGCCGTCGGGGGCGGCCCAGCGGTAGGTGCCGGGCGGGTCGTCGAGCTGCAGGGCGAGGAGGCGGTCGGCGAGATGGTTGCGCCAGTCGTAGGGAAGGAGGCCGGAGGCGGGGTCGGCGAGGGCGCGGCGGGGGAGGGAGGAGGCGAGGAGGGCGACGAGGAGGGCGGACTCGGGGTCGAGGGGGTGGGCGGGGTCGGGGGCGGCGCCAGAGGCGCGGTAGCCGAGGCCGAGGCGGGCGGCGAGCCAGCGGACGTGGGCGAGGACGTCGGCGGGGGGCTCGTCCTCGGAGGCCCCGCGGCGGTGGGCGCGGGCCTGGCGGGCGAGGGCGGCGGCGGCGACGGAGGCGAGGGTGGGGCGGGCGGGGACGGGGCGTTCGGCGAGGCGGTCCCAGGCGGCGGCGGTGTCGGCGCCGAAGGCGTCGAGCGCGGAGAGGGCGAGGGCGGCGGAGGCGGGCGGGAGGTCGGAGAGGGGCGCGCGGGAAAGGCGGCGGAGGAGGGGGGCGGGGGGCTCGGCGCCGGCGAGGGCGGCGCCGAGGAGGAGGAGGGCGGCGTCGTCGGTCTCGCGCGGGCCCCAGGGGCGTTCGGCGGTCGCGGCGACGGCGGCGAGGGCGGTGGAGAGGGCGGGGTCGGGGAAGCCGGGCTCGG
>CAMOEO010000336.1 GCA_946612175.1 uncultured Verrucomicrobiota bacterium | reverse complement strand
ACGCACGCCCGCGTCACGCTCGAGAGCCTCCATGACGAGCCCGTGACCGTCTACTGGCAGATCGACTACGAGGCCGGCGAACAGCCCGCCGGCGCCGCCTACTTCCACGCGCAGTTCCGCCGCACGGACGGCGTCCCCGAGCGCGGCGTCCACACGATCCTCGACGGCGTCCGCGGCCGCGGGCACTACGTCGGCACCTACGCGCTCTGGGGCGTCCACGCGGACGGCTGGTGGGGCGAGGGCGAGGTGAAGTTCCACCTCGACGGCGACCGCGAAGGCTGCACGATCTGCGGCACCGGCACCGAGGACTACTTCCTCGGCGCATGGGGCTTCGACGACGGCGGCTACCGCGAATACTGCACGCCGTGGTCGGGCCTCGCGCACATCCGCCGCCCCGACGGGCTCTACAAGGCCGTTCCGCGCTTCTCGCTCTACCGCTGGCACCTGCCGGATCCGATCCGGTTCAAGGAGGACATCCGCGTCACCGTGCAGGACCTCGGCTGGCGTTCCGGCGGCCGCTACCTCTCCCGCCGCGACGACATTTCCACCGTCGCCTACTGGTACCAGTCCGAGTCCTTCACCGACTTCCCGCCATTTCCCGGGCGCGACGCGCTGGAGATCGTCTAGCGGATGAAGTGCATCGGCGCCCACGGCTCCGGCGCCGGGCGCGGGACGGCGCCGGCGGCGGCGCTCTTGAGCAGCCACGCGAGGTTGCGGGCGAGCGTGCGCATCGTCTGCATGCCCTCGGTATCCTTCGCGGCCTCGCCCGCCTCGCGCCCGTAGGCAATGTTCCAGTACTGCGAGCCGACGACATAGCAGCTCAGCATCTGGAAGGGCAGGTTCAGGCACTGGAACGCGGCCGTCGCGCCGCCGCGCCGGCAGATGGCGACCGTCGCGACGGGCTTGCCCGCGACGGCGGACGAAGCGGAGAAGAGCGCGCGCTGCAGGAGCGCGAGCAGCGCGCCGTTCGGCTGGCCGTAGTAGACGGGCGAGCCGACCACGACCGCGTCGGCCGCCGCCATCTTCGCGGCGAGGGCGTTGGCCGCGTCGTCGTCGAAGACGCAGCGGCCGGCCTCGCGGCACCTGCCGCAGGCGATGCAGCCGCGGACGGGCTTCGGGCCGATCCAGAAGGTCTCGGACTCGACGCCCTCCGCCTGCAGGGTCCTGGCGATTTCGGCGAGGGCGGTGGCGGTGTTGCCGTTCTGACGGGGGCTTCCGTTGACGAGGAGGGTTTTCATGGGCAAGCATTCTAGCAGGTCGCCTCCTGGATGTCATCCGGAAACTGGGCCTTCGCGGGGGATTCGGTCGCGGGGCTCCGGCGGCCCGCCGCCCCGCAAGCGCGCCCGCCTTGCCCTGCGCGGCGGGGTCTGGTAGAATGCCGCCCCCATGAGCCACGAACTACTGCTCGTCCTCGAGGCCGCGCTGGGCGGCATGGGCATCTTCCTGCTGGGGATGCGATTCCTTTCCGACGGTCTCCAGGCCATTGCGGGCGCGCGCCTCAACCGCTGGATCTCGTCGGTCGCCGACAACCGCTTCCTCGCGCTGCTCGTCGGCGTCGGGGTCACCTGCGTCATCCAGTCCTCGACCGCCACGACGGTCATGGTCGTGGGCTTCGTGAACTCGGGCGTGATGACGCTCCTGCAGGGCGTGGCGGTCGTCTTCGGCGCGAACGTCGGCACGACGCTCTCGCTGTGGCTGCTCACGCTCGACATCTCGCAGTACGGCGAGTTCCTCATCGGCATCGCGATCTTCTTCTACCTCTTCTCGCGGCGCGAGAAGGTCCGCAGCTCCGCGATGGCGGCGATCGGCCTCGGGATGCTGTTCTTCGGGCTCGAGCTGCTCCGGAACGGCTTCGCGCCGCTTCGCGGGATGCCGGAGATGCGCGAGGCGCTCTCGTTCTTCCGCGCCACGTCCGCCCTCGGCTTCCTGGGCGCGGCGCTCGCGAGCGGCGTCGTGACGGCGCTCATCCACTCCTCGGCCGCGGTGGTGCTGCTGGTGATGGGGCTCGCCGGCGCGGGGGCGATCGACTTCCCCACCGCGGTGGCGCTCGTCCTCGGCTCCAACGTCGGCACGACGGCGACCGCGCTCGTCGCGTGCATCGGCTCCTCCCGGAACGCCCTGCGCGCGGCGCTCGCGCACACGCTCTTCAACCTCATCGGCGTCCTCCTCGCGACGCTCGTCTGGCATCCGTTCTCCGCGGCCTGCGAGCGCTTCGCGGACTGGGCGTTCCATCCCGCCGCCGGCCTCTCGCCCGATGCCGCGGACCCCGTGGCGGCGTCCGCCTACTGGACCGCGTACTTCACCTTCGCCATCGCGTGCGTCCATACGTTCTTCAACGTCGCGACGACCGCGATCCTGTTCCCGTTCATGCGCGTGTTCGTCGCCGCCGTGACGAGGATGGTCCCGGTGCGCGAGAGCGAGAAGGCCGCCGAGGGCTGGCGTCCGCGCTTCCTCGACCCGCACGTGATCCCGCAGACCGCCGTCGCGCTCGGCAACGCGCAGAAGGAGATCCTGCGGATGGGCGAGTCGTGCCGCGCGATGCTCGCCGAGCTGCGCGCGATCCTCGGCACGCCGGAGCGCGACGAGGACCGCGAGGAGGGCGTCTTCCGCGCCGAGGACGGCCTCGATCTGGCGCAGAAGGAGATCTCCGAGTACGTCGGGCGCGTGCTGCACGACAACGTCTCGCGCTTCCAGTCCGACCTGGCGCGGCGCGAGCTGCGGCAGGCGGACGAGTTCGAGTCCGTCTCGGACTACATCCGCAACGCGCTCAAGGCCTACCTCAAGATCCGCAACGCGGGCGAGGACCTCTCGGACGCCGCCCGCGCGGAGGTCCTCGGCCTGTGCGACGCCGTGGACGCGTTCCTCGTCGACGTGCTCGACCTGCTGCAGATCGGCGACCCGTACAACGTTCCGCGCGCCGAGGAGACGAGCCGCGCCATCGAGGACCAGGCCAAGCGCTGCCGCGACGCGCACGTGGCGCGCGTCGGCGTCACCTGCACGAGCCCCGTGAAGGCGCTCGTCTACTCCGATCTTCTGAACGCCTTCCGGCGCCAGAACGACCACCTGGTCAACATCGCCCAGACCCTCCGCGTCTGAGCGCCCGGGCGGGTCACTTCGCGACGAGAAGGTCGGACCAGCGCGTGGTCGGGCAGGGGGAGAGCAGGTCGCGCCGCATCCGCCACGGGCGTGCGGTGCCGGCGGCGGCCGGAAAGACGGTGCCCCGGCCGAACCGGGCGTTGACGGCGTCGAGCGCGGCGGAGAGCCTCGCGGCCTTCGTGTCGCGCGGATCCCCGGCGAAGAGGTCGGCCGCGCCGGCGGCGGGCTCGACGCCGCAGAGCAGCACGCCCGCGCGGCGATAGCGGCGACCCTCGACGAAGAGCCGCGCGGCCGCGGGCCGGATCGCGGCGAGGATCGCAGGCGTCGCGGAGGGCGGCGCAGGGAAAGCGACGGTCTCCGAGAGGAACGGCGTCCACCACTCGCGGTCGCTCCAGCCG
>CAMOEO010000335.1 GCA_946612175.1 uncultured Verrucomicrobiota bacterium | reverse complement strand
AAAAATGGCGGAGAGAGGGGGATTCGAACCCCCGGTTCCAGTAACCCGGAACGACGGTTTAGCAAACCGTTGCCTTCGGCCACTCAGCCATCTCTCCGCGAGGGGGGCGCCGGGCCTTCCCCTTCCGGGGCGCCGGGCGCGTCTCACGGGCGAAAAAGATACCACAGGGGGACGTTCCGGCGCAAGCGAAAAAAAGCGCTTCTCGGGATTCGCCTTGCCGGGGCGGCGGGCTTTGTGCTAGGATGAATCCGCGTTCCGCGTCCACGGGAGCGCCGCGCGTCCCTTTCCCTCCGCCATGGCCTTCGTCAATCCCCTTCTGCTGCTCGGCATCCTCGCCGTCGCGATTCCGATCATCATCCAGCTGCTCACGCGGCGGCACTCCCGCAAGATTCCGTGGGGGGCGATGGTGTTCCTCCAGGCCGCGATGCACAAGCGCCGGCGCAAGGTCCTTCTGGAGGAGATCCTGCTGCTCGCCTGCCGCTGCCTCCTGCCCGCCCTCGCCGCGCTCGCCCTCGCCCGTCCGTTCATCACGCCCGATTCGCGCGTGCCGTGGGTCGTCGTCCTGCCCGCCATCCTGCTCGCCATCGTCCTCTTCGGCGCCTCCTTCGCGCTCTGGCGCTACCCGAAGTGGCGGCGGCTCTCGATGGGCGCCTCGCTCGTCCTCGCGGCGCTCGTCGCGGCCGCGATCCTCTTCGAGCGCCAGCTCAACCTCTCCCGCCTCGGCGGCGGCGCGAACAAGGACGTCGCGATCGTGATCGACGGCTCCGCCTCCATGTCGATGGTCGGCGCGGACGGCAAGAGCAACTTCGACCACGCGCTCGAGGAGGCGGCCAAGTACATCGAGGAGGCCTCGCGCGGGACGGCGTTCGCGTTCCTGCTGGGCGGCCCCGTGCCCGAGGTCCTCAACCCCGTCCCCGTCTCCGACCGCCGCGTCCTGCGCGACACCCTTGCGCAGCTGCGCCCCTCGCAGGGGACGATGCGCGCCCCCGCGGCCCTCACCGCGGCGGCCGTGACGCTCGCCGCCGGCAACAACACCGTCAAGCAGATCATCGTCGTCGGCGACGGCCAGACCGTCGGCTGGGACCTGACCTCCGACGCGCGCCTCGAGACGATCCGCAGCCTCTTCTCGCAGTTCCGGACCCCGCCCCACGTCGTGTGGCGGACGCTACCGCTGCCCGCCTCGATCCGCAACCTCGCGGTCGCCGACGTCACGCTTTCGCGCGACCTCGTCGGCACCGACCGCGAGGTCGCGATCCGCGTCACGGTCCGCAACACCGGCACCGAGGCCGTGACGCCCGAGGGCGTCTCTCTCGCAATCGGCCCCAAGGTCCTCAAGGCGAAGGACGCCCGCCAGCTCGAGCCCGGCGGCTCGCAGACGTTCGAGTTCCGCCACCGCTTCGAGAAGGCCGGCGCCGCGGTGCTCGCCGCGACGGTCGAGGCGCACGACGACCTGCCCGCCGACGACACGCTTCGCCATATCGTCCCGGTGCTCGACGCGGTGCGCGTCCTCGTCGTGGACGGCGACGGCTCCGGCCCCGCCCTCTCCCGCTCCTCCACCTACCTCTCGCTCGCGCTCCGGCCCGAGATGGCGCGCGCCGCCGCGGCCCCCGGCGGCGGCCCCTCCGCCGCGGAACGCGCCGGCTTCCTGCTCGAGACGACGGTGGAGGACGTCGCCCGCGCCGCCTCGCGCACGGACTTCTCGACGTTCGCGGCCGTCGCGCTCTGCAACGTCCCGCGCCTCTCCGACGCGACGATGCAGCGCCTCGGCGACTTCGTCCGCGACGGCGGCGGCCTGCTCGTCCTCCCCGGGGCGAAGGCGAAGCCCGCCGCCTACAACGCCTGGACGAGCGCGGGCGAGCCCGTGCTCCCGATGGCCCTCGGGCCGTGGAACGCGCGCGACCCCGACCAGGCCGACCCGCCGACGCTCGATACCGCGTCCTTCACGCACGAGGCGCTGCGCGCGCTGCGCACCGGCTCCGACCTCGGCTCCCTCGCGCCGCTGCAGCGCCGCGAGCTCGCCCCGATCCCCGGCGTCCCCGCGGCCGTCGCGGCCTCGCTCTCCGACGGCACGCCGATCCTCGCCTTCCGCCCGCTCGGCCGCGGCTCCGTCGCCCTCTGCGCCATCCCCTTCGACCCGATCGCCTCCGACCTCGCGAACCGGCGCTCGTTCGTCCCGTTCGTCCACGAGCTGGTGTACTTCCTCGCCCGCCCCGTCGCGGCCGGGCTCAACGTCCCGCCGACCGATGGCGCGACGCTGCTGCTCGCCCCGCGCACGGCCTCCTCCGCCTCGTCCGCCGCCGGCGGCTCGGGGCTGATCGCGCGCTACTTCCCCGCCCGCGGCTTCAAGGGCGAGCCGCGCTTCCGCATCGACCCGAACATCGACTTCTCCTGGGGCGGCGGGGCGCCGCTGAAGGACTTCCCCTCGGACAACTTCTGCGCCGCGTGGTCCGGCTCCCTCGTCCCGCCCGCCGACGGCGACTACGCGTTCCGCTTCGTCGTCGACGACCGCGCATCGCTCCGCATCGACGGCAAGGCCGTCCTGACGGGGAACGTGGACAACAACGGCCCGAAAACCGACGTCGTCCGCCTCCGCAAGGGCCGCCGGACCCCGATCGAGGTGCGCTTCGAGGAGGACGGCGGCGAAGCCTACTGCCGCCTGCAGTGGAAGGGGCCCGGCGACGCCGACTTCCGCGCCGTCCCCGCCTCCGCGCTCGTGGCGGACGCGGCGTCGGTCGTCGAGGCGACCGATCCGCGCGGGGAGCGCTTCTTCGCCGAGCTGGCGCAGGGCGCGCTCGGGACGGTGCTGCGCATCTCCCGCTCGCTTGTGCCGGGGCTCTACACGGTGCGGCCCCCGGAGGGCGGCTTCCCGCAGGCGCTCGCCCCCGCGATCACGCCGGAGGGGACGATCGACTTCTACGTCCGCGCCGGCATCGAGGAGAGCGAGATGCACGCCATCTCGCCCGAGCAGGCGGACCGCCTCCGTCGCTTCTTCACGCTCTCGCTCGCGACGAAGCCGGAGGACGTCGTGTCGATCCTGCACGGCTCCGCGTTCGGCCAGGAGATCTGGCGCGTCTTCGCGGTGGCGACGCTGCTCTTCCTCGTGCTCGAGATCGCGCTCGCCCGCTGGATCTCCATCCAGCGCCGCGAAGGCCAGGAGACGGACGTCGACTTCACCAACGAGGGCGAGATGGGCAAGGCCTCCTTCAAGGACGCCCTCAAGCGCCTCCGCGGGAAGTAGCGGCGGCCGCCTCCCCTCCCCTGCGCCCCGCTCCCTGCGTGGGGACAGACCCCACACACCGCGCTGCGCGCCCTGCGGGGACAGACCCCCGCGCCCTGCGTGGGGACAGACCCCACATGATCCCTGCGGGGACAGACCCCCGCGCCCTGCGGACCCCCTGTGGGGACAGCCCCCACACGCGCCCCTGCGTGGGGACAGACCCCACACGCCGCGCCGAAAGGACGGGGCCGGAAAAAGGGAAGGGCCGCCGGATCGTGCGATCC
>CAMOEO010000334.1 GCA_946612175.1 uncultured Verrucomicrobiota bacterium | reverse complement strand
AATTGCTCCAAGTTGTCCAATAGAATTGCTCCAAGTTGTGCCGCTCGGCTGCCTCAAACCCTAATGCCCGACGGCATCCGCCGCCAGGCCCCCTTTCGAAAGAACCCAACGAGGAAACGCATCCATGATTCATACGCAAAGAAACATGACACGGTCCATGCCGGCCTGCACCACCGCAGTCCTCCTCGCGCTGGCGTGCGCGCTGGAGGCCCGCGCGGACGAGGCGCCCGCGACGGCCGCCGCGTTCGTCCTTGCAACCGACTATGCGGCGGCCGACGGCGTCACCGACGCGGCCGACGCCCTGCAGCGCTGCATCGACGAAAACCCGCACCGCACGATCTGGTTTCCGGACGGGGAGTACCTGCTCTCGCACCCGATCGCGACGCCGGCCGACCCGGCGCGCGCCGTCACGCTGCGCCTCTCCGACTTCGCCTTCCTGAAGGCCGCGCCGGACTGGGCGCACACCAACGCCATGGTGCGGCTCGGCGCGCGGGCGCCGGCCAACAACAACCGCGCGCCGGGGAGCGTCTACGGCCTCTACGGCGGCAATATCGACGGCGCCGGGCGCGCGACCGGCATCGCGATCGAGTCGGGGCGCGAGACGCGCGTCCAGAACGTCGCGATCAAGCGCTGCCACGTCGGCATCCACGTGATGAAGGGCGCCAACGGCGGATCGGCCGACTGCGACGTGCGCGACATCGACATGACCGGAAACAACGAGCCGGGGTCGGTCGGGCTGCTCGTCGAGGCGCACGACAACACCTTCACGAACTTCCGGATGGTCGACTTCCAGACCGGGGTCGTGATGAAGGGGGCCGGCAACTTCCTGACGAACCTGCACCCGCTCCTCTCGCGCGTCTCGAACCAGCGGTTCTTCGCGGACACCGTCGGCTTCCGCGACTTCTCCGACAACAACTCCTACGTGCGCTGCTACTCCGACCAGTTCTCGACCGGCTGGCTCTTCGGACCGAAGAGCGACAACGCCGACCTCGACGGCTGCTTCACGTACTGGTACGACTCCGACCCGGGAAAGCGGCACACCGCGATCCGGTGCGAGGGGGCCTTCCGCGCGCTCGTGGACGACTTCTGGGCGGGCTTCCGCAACACGCAGGCGACGAACGCCGTCCTGCTCGTCGGCGAGCCGGGCGGGCACGGCGTCATCCGCGACCTCCGGATGCGCGAGGAGCTCCGCAACGCCGCGGACGACGCCTTCCGCGACCACCTCAAGGGCGCGATCCACCCGTGACCCGCATCGCGGGGCGGGGGACGGGGCATGTGCCTCCCCGCTTGCGCTTGCGGCGCGGCAAAGGGGTCGGGGAGGGGGCGCCGGGATGACGGCCCGCCGGGTCGGAAGGCCCTATAGCGAGGCGAGGAAGCGGGCGAGGGTGTCGGCGGTGATGGGCTTGAGGAGAAGGCCGTCGAAGCCGCGGCTGAGCGCGAGCTTGCGCGCCTCGACGTCCGCAGTCACGGCGTGGACGCGAAGCTTGGCGAGCGCCGGGTCGGCGCGGATCTCGCGGCAGAGCGCGTAGCCGTCCATCTTCGGCATCCAGAGGTCGGTGAGGACGAGGTCGAACGGACGGCGGTGCAGCGCCTCGAGGGCCTTCGGGGCGGACGGCGCGGTCTCGACGTCGGTGATCCCGGCGCGCGCGAGGAGCGCCTTCTCGACAAGGAGGTTCACGTGGACGTCGTCCACGAGGAGGATGGACCGGACCGGCTCCGAGGACCTCTTTGCGGGGGCGCCCGCGTGGCCGCCTTCCGCGACCTCCTCCGGAGCCGCCGGCGCGGCGGTCTCGATGCCGGGCAGGACGGCGGTGAACGTCGAGCCGACGCCGGGCTCGCTCTCGAGCCGCAACTCGCCGCCCATGCGCTCGAGGAGGCGCTTGCAGATGGTGAGGCCGAGGCCCGTGCCGCCGGTGCCGCTCGAGCCGACCTGGACGAACGGGTCCATGATGCGCTTCTGGTCGTCGGGAGCGATGCCGATGCCGGTGTCGCGCACCGAGAAGCGCAGCGTGCCGCGGCATCCGGCGCGCGGCGGCTCCGGAATGCCGGGGCGCTTTCCGGCGTCGGGGGGCACGTCCGGCTCGAACGACGCGGTGAGCTCCACGCCGCCCTTCTTCGTGAACTTCACCGCGTTGCTCGCGAGGTTGACGAGGACCTGCCGGAGGCGCTCCTCGTCGACCATCAGCCGGGGCATGGGGGCGGACGAGGCCTCGATCGAGATGTCCTTGCCGGAGGCCTGGATGCGGAACGTGGCGGCGACGCGGGAGAGCATCTCCGGGAAGTCGCACGGCGCGGGCACGAACTTCATCTTGTCCGCGTCGAGCTTGGAGAGGTCGAGCACGTCGTTCACCAGCGCCAGGAGCGTGCGCGCGCTGAAGAGGACGTTCTCCGCCGCCTCGGTGCGCTCCTTGTCGTCCTCGACGCCCTGCACGATCAGCTCGGAGAAGCCGATGATGGAGTTGAGCGGGGTGCGGATGTCGTGGCTCACCATCGAGAAGAACATGCTCTTGGCCTTCTCGGCGGCGAGCGTCGCGTCGCGTTCGCGCCGGAGCTCCTCCACGAGGCGGAGGTTGGCGCGGTTCTTGCCCACGATGACGGCCAGCGCGGCTGCCACGGCGAGCGCGAGCAGGAGGAAGAGGGTGACGAGCCGGAGCGTGATGATGCGAGTCTGGCCCGCGACGGCGTGCTGCGCCTCGGCCGCGTCGTCGCGCAGCAGCGCCATCTGCTCGTCCGTCGACCGGTCGAGAAACTCGTTGACGAGGTCCCACACCTCCGCCTTCGCGGCGAAGTAGGCGTCGTCGAAGAGCAGGTCGACGGCGCGCTGGCGCAGGGCGTCCGGGGCCAGGGCGAGCTCCTCCTCCGAGAGCGCCTCGGAGCGCAGCCGCGGCGGGAGCGCGTCCGCGGGGACGCCCTTGGCCGCGGCGCGGAGGCGCATCGAGTGGCACTCGCGCGCGAAGAGGGCGTTGGAACGCTCCATCGCGGCGTGGAGGATCGCGCGCGTTTCGCCCGAGATGTCGAGCGAGGCGTCTTCGATCAGCTCCAGCGCGTGGTTGCGGCTGCGGGTGCCGTCCGCCTCGGCGAAGAAGGCGTCCAGGTGCGCGCGGTCGCCGGTCACGGCGTAGCGGCGCGCCGTCTCGGTGAGCGTGTCGGAGCCGCGCTTGAGCAGGCGGGATGCCTTGCCGATGGCCTCGTGGTAGCTTTCCTGGACGGCGGAGAAGTGCGCGAGGCCCTCGCGCTGGCGGGCGGAGGCGGAGACGAGCTGCCAGGTGAGGAAGAGCCAGGCGACGGAGAGGACGGCGACGAGGACGAAGAGGACGCGGAGCGCCGGGGAGGTGTGCGACGCGACGGGGGCGGCGTCGGTTCCGGTTTCGGGATTCGGGGTGGAGGTTTCCATGTGCGTGCGGGGAGAGTGGCAACCTATTCTAGCCGCCGGGAGCCGTCCGGTCAAGCCGGACTTCGCTCTGGTGACTCGCCAAAGTAAACGCCGCTTTGTCAGAGTAAACGCCTCCCGGGGCG
>CAMOEO010000333.1 GCA_946612175.1 uncultured Verrucomicrobiota bacterium | reverse complement strand
AACCTCTTCAACCTTTTGAACCTCTTGAACCTTTTTACCTTGTTCGGCCTTGCGTTCCTTTCGCGCCGCCACGCGGCGCGAAAGGAACGCGGTGCGGCGGTCGAAGATGTCGAGGAGAAGGAGGAGGGCGGAGAGAAGATAGAGGAAGGGCGCGAGCTCGAAGGGGACGGGGGCGCGCGGGAGGAGCGACCAGACCGTGGCGGGGTCGGCGAGGCGCTGGCCGCCGGTGAGGTCCGCGAGGGAGTCGAGGAGCGCCGCGCCGGCGCCGTCGGGGTCGGGCGCGTATTCGGGCGAGTAGGGCAGGCGCGCCGCCGGCAGCGTGCGGACGGCGCCCGACGCCGGGTCGGAGAGGACGGGCAGGACCGTCTCGCCGCCACGGAGGGGGATCGACGCGGAGAGGCGGTCGGGCGCGGTCCAGGCGAGCGGGATGCGCTCGGTCTCCGTCCTGCCGGAAGAGGAGGTGCGGAGGACGGACAGGTTGAAGGTTGAAGGGGTTGAAGGGGTTGAAGAGGTTGAAAAGGTTGAAGGGGTTGAAGAGGAGGAAGAGGATGAGGGGGAGGAAAGGGTTGGAGGATAGAGATCGATGGCAAGGGAGGTGGGGGTGAGGGTCGGGATGGCGAGGGGAAAGGCGGGGCCGGCGAGGGCGGACTCGCTGGCGCCGGCGGCGAAGCGGGCGAGGGCGGCGTGGAACTCGGGGGCGCGATCCCAGCGGGCGAAGGGGCCGGCCAGTTCGCCGTCGGCCTCGCCGGTGAAGACCGCGGTGCGGCCGGAGCCGACGGGGCGGAAGGCGAGGAGCGGGGCCTCGTTCTCGTCGGTCGTGAGGGCGGCGGCGGTGCCCTCGGGGCGAAGGTACGTGAGGTCGTACCCGCCGACGGCGGGGGCGCCGGAGAGCGGGAGGCGCGAGGAGAGCTGCGGCAGGGCGGCGGTGAAGCGGGGGAGGGTCGGGTTGGTGACCATGATGTCGCGCGCGACGAGCATCGTGTCCTGCGCGAAGAGGCGCGGCAGCTCGCCGGCGTTCTCGGTGAAGGCGCAGATGCCGCCGCCGGCGTCGGCGAGGTTCTGGAGGATGGCGGCGTCGGAGTCGCGGTCGGTGCCGAGGCCGATGACGCTGATGGTGATGCCCGCCTCTCGGGCGGCGCGGGCCAGATCGAGGTAGGTGCCGGGATTCTCCGCGTCGGCGGCGTCGGCGAAGACGACGAGGTGGCGGATCGGCGCATCGGAGGCGCGCAGTTCGCGGAGCGCGGCGACGAGCGCCGCCTCGACGTCGATGCCGCCGCCCATCGACTCGATGGCGAGGATCTTGCCGCGGAGGCCGCGCGCCTCGGCGGCGGGGCGGAGCGGGACGACGTGGTGGGCGGAGGTGTCGACCGCCCAGACGGCGAAGAAGTCGTCGTCGGCGAGCATGTCGAGCACCTCGGCGGTGGCCTGGTCCGCCAGGTCCATCTTCGTGCGGCCGCCCGGTCCGCCGGCGACCGGCATGGACATCGAGCCGGAACGGTCGAGCGCGACGGCGATCGCCATCGGGAACTTGCGGTGCTCGCGGCGCAGCTCGAGGGAGACGGGGAGGATGTCCTCGACGGCGGTCTTGTGCCACCCGCCGGGGCCGAACGCGTTGCGTCCGCCGGTCATCGCGAGGCCGCCCCCGGCGTCGCGCACCCACGCGGAGAGGTTCGCCAGGGCGACCGGGCCGAAGTCGTCCGCGCGGCGGTTCTCGAGCAGGACGCCCGACCACGCCGCGAGCGCCGCGGGCGAGAAGTCGAGCTCGGCGGGCATGCGCGTCTCGAGCGCCACGCCCGCGCCGCGCAGCAGCGCGGGGAGGCCGGATTCCGGCGAGGCCGGGACGACGAGCAGCGGCTTGGCGCCCTCGCGCGAGACGAGGAAGCGCGCGGCGTTGTTCTCCGGGACGGGATCGGCCAGGAGGGTCGAAGGGGTTGAAGAGGTTGAAGGGGTTGAAGAGGTTGAAGAGGTTGAAAGGGTTGAAGGGGTTTCGCCGGCCGGCGAGACCGCGATCGTGTAGGCCGAGACGCCCTCGGGTCGCGGGAGGTCGCGGAAGGAGATCGGGGAAAGGCCGGCGGGGACGGCGCGCGTGCCGCGGGCGACGAGCTCGCGGTCGCGGTAGAACGCGTAGGCGAGCGTCTGCGGCGTGGGCGAGGAGATCCACGCCGTGGCGAGGAGCGGCTCGCCGGGGCGGAGGCGCAGCGGGGCGTCGACGCGGACGATTGCGGTGTCGCCCGCGCGCGGCGGGGTCTGCGCGCGGACGTCGACCGGGACGCCGCGGGCGGCGGCGCGCCGCACCGCGCCCGCGCGCGGGTCGGCGCCCGTGGCGCGGCCGTCGGAGAGGACGAGGATGCGCGCCGGGTCGCGCGGCGGGACGAGCGAGAGCGCCAGGTCGAGCGCGGCGTCGAGGTCGGAGGCCTCCGCGCCGGGCGCGGCGCGGAAGCCGGAGAACGCCGCGGGCTGGGGCGTCTGCTCGACCGCCGCCGTTTCGCCGAACGCGACGACGCCGAGCTTCTCGCCCTCGGCGCGGCGCGCGGCGACGGCGTCGAGAAGCGCCTTCTGCGCGTCGCGCTCCGCGGGCGGGAGCGACGCGCTGCGGTCGGCCACGACGACGACCGTCCCGGCGCGACGGGGGATCCTTACGACCGGGCGCGCGAGCGCGAGGACGAGCGCGAGCAGCGCCGCGCCGGCAAGCGCGGCGCGGACGCGTCCGCCCCGCCGCGCGAGCGGCAGCGCCGCGAGCGCGGGGAGGAGGAGGAGAAGGAAGACCGGGGAGTTCATCGCTTTTGGATGGAGAGGCGCACGAGGATCAGGAGGAAGGCGGCGAGGCCGAAGAAGAGCGCCAGCGGGCGCAGGTCGCCGCGCTCGTCGGAGGGCGGGAGCGTCGGGCCGGAGAGGGAGAGGGTGGCGCAGGAGGTGAGGTCGGATTCGGAGAAGGTTGAAGAGGTTGAAGGGGTTGAAGAGGTTGAAGAGGGATGGGCGAGGGAGAGGAGGTTGTAGATGAGGGAGGGCCAGGCGGTGGAGCGGAAGAAGGGGGAGGCGGGAGGGGGAATGCACAACGCATAATGCACAATGCGGAATGCGGAATGCGGAATGGCGGGGGTGGCGGCGGATGGGATGTCCGCGCCGGCGAGGATGGAGAGAATCGGGGTGTCCGCGCAGTAGAGGAGCGGGCGGCCGGGGATGGGACAGGGCGGAGCCTGCCCATCGGGACTCTGCGCGGGGAGCGGCCAGGCGAGGCCCGTGAAGTCCACGCCCTCGAGGAGCGGGTCGACGGGGTCGCGGAGCCACGGGCCCGCGAGGGTGCGGGTGCCGGCGGCGGGTACGAGAAGCAGCGCGGGGCCGCGGTGGGCGCGGAGGCGCTCGGGGGAGTCGGTGAGGAGGACCTCCAACGACCGGGGGGCGCCGCCCCCCGAACCCCCTGGCGCCGACGCGGCCTCTTCCGGCGCCGGATCGGCGGCGAGGCCGGTGGCCTCGACCGCGCGGCGGGCGAGGGAGAGAAGCGCGGGATCGGCGAGGTCGAAGCGGACCGGCACCGGCGGCGG
>CAMOEO010000332.1 GCA_946612175.1 uncultured Verrucomicrobiota bacterium | reverse complement strand
CCGTCCGCCGTCTGGTGCTTCCGCCCCTGCCGCGCGCCCGTCCGCGCCTCCCTCGTCGACCTGGAGACCGGCGCCCCCGCCCCCGCGCGCCTCGAGCCGCAGCGCGTCTACGTCGCGGCGCCGGAGGCGTCGCGCCCCCGGGGCGAATAGGCTCCTCCGCCCTCGTCCGAATCATCGCCCCGTCCCCCGCTCCCGCCATGCACCGAATCGCCATGACCGCCGCCCTCTCGCTCGCCTCCGCCGTCGCCGCCTCCGCCGCCGAGGAAAACATGGTCGGCAACCAGACCCAGAACGAGGGCCTGTCCGTCGTTCCCGCCCGGGGCCCCGTGACCGTCGACGGCTTCATCGATCCCGCCGAATGGGACCTCTCCGGCCAGATCTGGAGCTTCGCCGACTGGGACAGCCGCGAGACCTTCTCCGTGAAGACCGCCGCGATGTGGGACAAGGACTTCCTCTACCTCGCCTTCGACTGGCGCGACCCGATGCCGCTCAACGCGAAGTGCAACCCGCGCGAGGACCCCTCGCACGGCTGGCAGTGCGACGCCATCCAGCTCCGCAGCATCACGCCCGAGGGCCTCTGGACGTGGATCACCATGTGGGCCTACGAGGGCGACAAGCCCGCCTTCGACGTCGAGTATCCCGACAAGACCAACCGCCGCGACACGCGCGCCATGCACCGCCTGCTCTACCCCGGCAAGCCCGGCGTCTGGGAGCTCGGCGAGGGCGTCGCCGTCGCCTACCGCAAGGCCGACGACGGGCGCGGCTTCACGCAGGAGGTCCGCCTCCCGTGGTCCGTCTTCAAGCCCGAGACGCCGGACGCCACCGTCGCGCCCGGCGAGGTCTTCAAGCTCGGCCTGGAGTTCTACTGGGCGCAGCCCTCCGGCACCGGCTGGCCGCTCCACGGCTACAAGGACAACCTCCAGCCCGGCGTCGTCAAGCGCGAGTTCTTCTGGACCTCCGACAACGCCTGGGGCGACGCGACGATCTGCGCCGAGGGCAACGTCCCGAAGCGCGCCTACCGCCGCCGCTCCTACCGCCCCGAGGGCGCCATCGCCCTCCGCGCCCCCGTGCCCGCGGGCAGCGAGTTCTTCTCGCTCGTGCTGGACGGCGCCGACGGCCGCCGCGTCCGCAACGTCGCGGGCGGCTGCCGCGTCGACGAGTTCGCCGTCGCAACCGACGCCGCCGGCAACCCCGTGGTCGAGGTGATGTGGGACGGGCTCGACGAGGCCGGCGCCCCCGCCGCGCCCGGCGCGTACCGCGTCGCCACGCTCGGCTCCGGCGCCCTCGACGGCTGGTGGGAGACGAGCTTCTACAACCCCGGCACCCCGCCGTGGGGCACGGCCGACGGCCGGGGCGCCTGGGGCGCCGACCACAACGCCGTCTCTCGCGTCGCCCGCGCCGGCGACGCCATGGTCCTCTGCAGCGCCTTCGCCGAGGGCGGCTACGGCGCCTTCGCCGTCGGCGCCGACGGCCGCAAGCTCTGGAGCGACGTGCGCGGCTCGTCCGTCGTCGCCGGGAACGCCCGACACGCCTTCATCGTCCCCAACGACTGGGAGCACACCGGCGACCAGCTGCTGCGCATCGACGCCGCGACCGGCGCCTACGCGCCCTTCTCGCCCGGCGGCGACATGCCGCTGCGCCTCGTCGACCTGCTGCGCCTCGGCCCCGGCGCCACGCCCCCCAAGGTCCTCGGCCTCGCCGCCACCGACGAGGAGCTCGTCATGCTCTTCGGCGACAACACGATCCGCATTTTCGACGCCGCGAACGGCGCCTACCGCCGCGGCTTCGTCCTGCACGCCTCCCAGATCGCCCGCAACGGCGCCCCGCTCCGCGAGGGCAACCTCGGCGGCTCCGGCGAGCTCTGCCCGTTCGCCGCCGACGCCCGTTCCGCCTACTTCTTCTTCGGCCGCGAGCTGCGCCGCATGGACCTGGCCACGGGCTCGGTCGAGACCGTGCCGCTCGAGGTCCCCGTCGGCGTCCCCGCCGCCCTCGCGATCGGCCCAGACGGCGCCGTCTGCGTCGCCGACGGCGGCCCCGACAGCCAGGTGAAGCGCTACGACCCCGCCACCGGCCGCCTCCTCGGGCGCATCGGCAAGACCGGCGGGCGCGCCCTCCAGGGCCCGTTCGAGCGCGACGGCATGCGCTGCGTCACCGGCATCGCCTTCGACGCTGCCGGCCGCCTCTGGGCCGCCGAGGACCAGCGCCATCCGCGCCGCGTCTCCGTCTGGGGGCCCGACGGCGCCTTCGTCCGCGACTTCCTCGGCACGACCGGCTACGCCGGCCAGGGCACCACGCTGCACCTCGACGACCCCACCCGCGCCTACGCCGAGCTCAACGAGATCTCCATCGACCCGAAGACCGGCGCCTGGGACGTCGTCGGCACGCTCTTCAACCCGCCGCCCCCGCCCGCCGGCGCCCTCGTCGTGCGCCCCGGCCAGACGCACTTCCACAACGGCGAGGCGTTCTGCTCCAGCGCCTCCGGCGAGGAGCGCGAGTACTTCAGCGTCCTCGGCTGGCGCGCCGGCACCGCCTTCTTCCTGATGATGCGCGAGAACGGCGTCTGGCGCCCCGTCGCCGCCATCGCGCCGCTCGCCGCGCTCCTCGACCTCATGGGCGGCCCCTACAACGCCCGCGTCATCCTCGACACGCACGGCGCGTGGAAGGACCACGACCCCGCCGAAATGGTCGTCTGGAACGACCTCGACAACGACGGATACCTCACGCCGGAGGAATGCGAGTTCGTGCCGCCCACCTCCTCCGGCCGCCCCCATCCCGGCGCCCCCGGCGACGCGCAGCCGCGCCTCGAGGACATCGTCTCGTTCTTCCCCGTCGACAACTCCCCAGTCAGCCCCGAGGACCTCGGCTTCACCGCCATGCGCGCCGACCCCGCCACGGGCCGCCGCGCCTGGGGCCGCGTCACGCCCGTCGGCTTCCGCGACGGCGGAAAACCCGTCTACTCGGCGCGCGGCTTCCGCCCCTACGAGAACTTCCCCGCCTCCTTCACCTGCGAGAGCGAGGCCGCGACCGCCATCCCCGGCCGCGACGTCACCGTCGGCTTCCTCAAGATCGACCACCGCGACTACGTCGCCGGCTGGCGCACCTCCACGGGCGAAATCCTCTGGCGCTACGCCTCCCCGTTCCACAGCGTCCACGGCTCGCACGACGCCCCGATGCCGCACCCCGGCCTGCTCATCGGCTGCCTCAAGGTCGTCGGCGAGGCGCGCGGCTGCGGCGACTCCGACGTCGTCATGGTCCGCGGCAACCTCGGCGAGGACTACTTCCTCACCACGGACGGCTTCTTCGTGAACCGCCTCACCCGCGACGGCCGCCTCCCCGGCAACCCCACGCCCGAGGACCCCGCGCTGCTCCGCAAGACGTCGTTCGCGACGCTGAGCGGCCGCGGCGAGCCCTTCAGCGGCACCTTCACGCGCCACCGCGACGGCGTCCTGCGCGCCACCTTCCCGTTCCCCGCCAACCAGGCCGGCAACGTCGTCCGGATCGAGGGGCTCGACTCCCTCCGCCACGGACCGGCGGCCGCCGTCGAGGTGACCGCGGCCGACCTCGCCCGCG
>CAMOEO010000331.1 GCA_946612175.1 uncultured Verrucomicrobiota bacterium | reverse complement strand
GGAACTCGCCGCGCTGGGCGATCTTTCCGCCCTCAAGGCGCCGCAGCGCACGAAGATCGCGCAGCGCCCGATGCCCTCGCAGGACGCGAAGGCGCGCATCCGCAACATGCGCGAGGTCGCGCTCGGCTACACCGAGCCGATGGCGCGTCTCGAGGCGCAGCGCTGCCTGCAGTGCCCGACGAAGCCCTGCGTGGCGGGGTGCCCCGTCGCGATCGACATCCCGCGCTTCGTGAAGGCGATCGCCGAGGGCGACGACCGGCGCGCGATCGGCGTCATCAAGGAGGCGAGCCTCCTGCCGAGCGTCTGCGGGCGCGTCTGCCCGCAGGAGCGCCAGTGCATGAAGGGGTGCACCGTCGGAAAGATCAACAGGGACGTGCAGAAGGCCGTCGCCATCGGGCGCCTCGAGCGCTACGTCGCGGACCTGGAGCGCGAGCGCGGCGACGCCGCGCCGCCCGCCGTCGCGCCCGCGACCGGCAAGCGCGTCGCCGTCGTCGGCGCCGGCCCGGCCGCGCTCGCGTTCGCGTGCGACGTGCGCCGCGCGGGCCATGCGGTCACGATCTTCGAGGCGCTGCACAAGGGCGGCGGCGTGCTCTCCTACGGCATCCCCGAGTTCCGTCTCCCCAAGGCGATCGTCCAGGCCGAGATCGAGAACCTGGAGAAGATGGGCGTCGAGGTCCGCACCGACTTCATCGTCGGCCGCTCGCGCCCGCTCGCGAAGCTGCTCTCCGAGGACGGCTACGACGCGGCGTTCGTCGGGTCCGGCGCGGGCCTCCCGCGCTTCATGGGCATCCCGGGCGAGAACCTGATCGGCGTCTTCTCCGCGAACGAGTACCTCACGCGCTCGAACCTCATGAAGGCCTACGACGAGGGGAACGCCGACACGCCGTTCTACCACGCGAAGAAGGTCGCGGTCCTCGGCGGCGGCAACGTCGCGATGGACGCCGCGCGCACCGCGCTGCGCCTCGGCGCGGAGAAGGTGATGCTCGTCTACCGCCGCACGGAGGCCGAGATGCCGGCGCGCGTCGAGGAGGTCGAGCACGCGAAGGAGGAGGGCGTCGAGTTCCACCTGCTCTGCAACCCCACGCGCATCCTCGGCGACGAGAACGACGTCGTGACCGGGATGGAGGTGCTGCGCTACGAGCTCGGCGAGCCCGACGCGAGCGGGCGCCGCAGCCCCGTGCCGGTCGAGGGCAGCGAGTTCGTCGTCGACGTGGACTGCGTCATCGTCGCGATCGGCAACGCCTCGAACCCGCTCATCCCGCAGACGACGCCCGAGATCGAGGTCGACCGGAAGGGCCACATCGTCGTGGACGCGAACCACGAGACGACGATGCGCAACGTCTTCGCCGGCGGCGACATCGTGCTCGGCGCGGCGACGGTGATCCTCGCGATGGGCGAGGGGCGCGCCGCGGCGAAGGCCTGCAACGCGCGGCTGGCCGGCGAGGGGTAGCGCCCCGCGGCGCGGGCGCGGGGCCGCACGGAACGACGCGGAACGGCACGGAAGCCCCGTGCCGTTCCGCGTCTGCGAAAAGGGGGAACCGCCCTAGGGGCGCTTCTTCTGGCGCTCGGCGTTGAGCCCTTCGAGCTCCTCGCGGATCTTGCGGAAGTCGATCTGGGGCAGCTCCTTCTCGAAGCCGGTGTCGCCGGGGTTGCGGAGCGTGAGGAAGAGGCGGCCCTTCATCTGCTGCGCGAAGACGAGGATCTCCGCCTCGCGCGGGGTGGCGAGCAGCGTGACGGCGCCGTAGCCGGTGGAGCCCGGGCGCTGCGAGCGGCCGCGGGCGGTCTCGGTGCCGGTCGCGAGGACGGCGACGTTCTGGAGGATCGTCATCGTCACCATCTCCGTCTCCGCCTGCGGGCCCGCCGCGGCGGCGGCGTCCGCGGGGAGGGCGAAGGAGCCGAGGACGTCGACGTGGTCGCCGGGGCGGACGAGGCCGGAGACGGCGGCGGGGCCGGAGACCGGGATCGAGACCGCGCGCATGTCGCGCTGGACGCTTTCCGCGAGGCTGCGCTCGGAGCCGCGACCGCCCTCGACGTAGGACCACAGGATGGGGCCGCGGAGGTCGACGGGGCGGAGCAGGCGGCGCCCGACGACGAGCAGGCCGTCGTCGGCGCCGACGTTGTCCCGCGTGACGAGGCGCTCGGGGTAGCTGAGCGTCGCGATGTCGTCGTGGGTGACGACGGTGTCCGCCGGAAGCGGGCGGGCCGCGACGAACACCTTGACCATGCGCTGTCCGGCGCGGATCTCGGCCTTCATCGCCTCGACCTCGCGGTTCTTGGCGGAGAGCCAGGCGTGGGCGAGGAAGGCGGCCAGGAGGCCGATGGCGGCGGAGGCCAGGAGCAGGAACTTCTGTTTCATGGGCGCGGGTCCGTGGCGCGGGGCGGGGGCAGGGGGCTAGTCCTTGATCTCGCCGGAGCGGAGCCGGCGGAAGTAGTCGCGCGTCAGGCGGGCGACCGTCGGCGAGAGCAGGACGAGCGCGACGAGGTTCGGGAAGGCCATGAGGCCGTTGAACGTGTCGGCGATGCCCCACACGACCTTGACCGTGAGGTAGGGCCCGATGAAGACGACGAGGACGTAGAGCAGGCGGTAGGCCTTGACGATGCCCTGGCGCTTCGTGCCGACGAGGTACTCGAGGCACTTCTCCGAGTAGTAGTCCCAGCCGAGGATCGTCGTGAAGGCGAAGAAGGCGAGCGCGACGGAGAGGAAGAGCGGGCCGACGACGTCCGCGTGCGGCAGGAAGCCGAGGCCGCGGCCGAACGCCTCGATCGTGATGTCCACGCCCTCGAGCTGCAGCGCGGGGTCCCACGCGCCGGTGACGACGATCGCGAGGCCCGTCATCGTGCAGATGACGATCGTGTCGATGAACGTGCCGGTCATGCAGACGAGGCCCTGGCGGACGGGCTCGTTCGTCTTGGCGGCGGCGGCGGCGATCGGCGCGGAGCCGAGGCCCGCCTCGTTGGAGAAGATGCCGCGCGCGATGCCCTTCTGCATCGCGATGAAGATCGTGCCGGCGACGCCGCCCGCGATGGCGCGCGGGTTGAAGGCGAGGCGGACCACGAGCTCGATCGCCGCGGAGACCTCGGAGAGGTTGCCGATCAGGAGGAACGCGCAGACGAGGACGTAGGAGATCGCCATGAACGGGACGACGACCGTCGAGACGCTCGCGATGCGCTTGAGGCCGCCGATGACGACGAGGCCGACGCAGGCGGTGACGACGAGGCCCGTGACGGCGATCGCCCACGAGTAGTGCGCGCCGAAGAGGTCGAAGCCGGGGGCGGCGGCGCCCTTGTAGACGCAGAGCTTGAAGAAGCGGTCCGCGGCGGACGTGATGCCCTGGATCTGCGTGATCGTGCCGATGCCCATGATGCCCGCGACGACGCCGAAGACGGCGAAGAGCACGGCGAGCCACTTCCAGTTGCGGCCGAGGCCCTTCTCGATGTAGTAGAACGGGCCGCCGAGGACCCGGCCGTCGGGCGCGACCTCGCGGAACTTCACGGCGAGCGTGCCCTCGGCGTACTTCGTGGCCATGCCGAAGAACGCGGCGACCTCCATCCAGAAGAGCGCGCCGGGGCCGCCCGTGCCGATCGCCGTGGCGACGCCGA
>CAMOEO010000330.1 GCA_946612175.1 uncultured Verrucomicrobiota bacterium | reverse complement strand
CGCGACGGCTCCGACTGGGCCGCCGAGGCCTACCGCACGGCGAAGCCCAAGGCGATCGACGGCGACCTCTCCGACTGGGACTTCGCCGACCCGCTGCCGCTCCTGGGCGGCAACCAGATCGCCTCCGAGGGCGGCTACCGGTGGACGCCCGAGAACCTCTCCGGCGTCGCGCAGCTCGCGTGGGACGACGACTCGCTCTACCTCGCCGTGCGCGTGCGCGACGACGTCCATGCGGCGCAGACCGGCGAGAAGACGCTCGAGGGCGACGCGCTCCAGATCGGCCTGCATCCGGCCAACCGCATCCCGGGCACCGAGAACCGCGCGATCGAGTGGCACGTCTCCGCCGCGAGCCCGGGCAGCGGCTCCGGCAAGCACACCGTCTTCCGCCCCGCCGCGCACGCCGCCGGCCTCGCGAGCGGGCAGCTCGCCAAGGACTCCTCGACCTACGAGATCGCCGTGAAGCGCGCCGGCAAGGACACCTGCTACGAGCTCCGCATCCCGTGGACCGAGGCGGGCGGCGTCCGCCCGCAGCCCGGCGTTCGCCTCGGCCTCTCCCTGCGCCTCCTCGACGCCGACGGCGGCGCCGCGCGCGGCGCCGCCGCCTGGGGCCGCGGCCTCGCGCCGTCGTGGTCGCCCGCGGCGTTCGGATCATTGGTCCTGCTGCCTTAGGTCCGATGACCTCCGTCCGCCTCCTCGACATCGCCGCCGAAGCCGGCGTCTCCCGCTCGCTCGTGTCCAAGGTCCTCAGCGGCCGCATGGGCACGAGCACCGTGCGGCCCGAGCTGGCCTCCCGCATCCGGACGATCGCCCAGGCGCGCGGGTTCGTGCCGAACGCCGCCGCGCGCTCGCTGCACTCCGGCCGCCAGGACGCCGTGGCGGTGTTCTTCTCCCGCCACGGCACGGAGGGCAGCGCGCTGGTGGAGCGCTTCCTCGACGGCGCCGCGCGCGAGCTCTCGCGCACCGGCCGCCGCATGGGGCTCCACTTCTTCCACGACGAGGACGAGTTCCGCCGCGAGTGCCTGCCGCTGGCGTTCCGCGCCCGCGTGGACGGCGTCCTCGTCGGCGGAACGCCCTACTTCGACATCGCGCCCGCGCTCCTCGAGGTCGCCGACCGGGGCCTGCCCGTCGCGACCGTCTTCGGCGACCCCGTCGCGCCGGAGATCCCGAACGCCGGCGTCTCGCAGGAGGCGGTCGGCGAGGTCGCCGCCAGGCACCTGCTCTCGCGCGGCTGCCGCCGTCCGCTCGTCCTCTCCTCCCCGGGATTCGCCGAGAGGATCGGAGAGCGCCGCCTCGCGGGCTTCCGCACCGCGATGGAGGCCGCCGGCGCGCCGGTGCCGGACGATCGTGTCGTCGCCATCCGCCGCACGTTCGCACCCAAGGCGGACGTGCTCGCGCGCATCGTCGCCGCCGCGCGCCGCCGCCGGATCGACGCCGTCTTCTGCGAGTCGGACCGCGGCGCCGCGCTCGTCCTCAACGCGCTGCTGGCCGCCGGCGTGCGCGTCCCCGGGTCCGTGAAGGTCCTCGGCGTGGACGACTCTCCCTACTGCTCCTTCACCGCCCTCCCTCTTTCGTCCGTCTCCGGACGGGAGAAGGAGCGCGCCGCCGACGGCGTGCGCCTGCTCGACGAGGCGATCGGGGGCGGCGCGCCCGCCTCCGTTCTGCAACGGCCCGTCGTCGCCGCCCGCGAATCCACGCGGTAGCCGCCCGCCGGACGAGGAACATCGTCCCGGCGACCGAAGCCCGAGCGTTCATTTGGCGCACGCATCGCGGGCGGAGGAAGGCGGCCGCATCACCCCGGAAAGGAACTTCGCGGACTTCGCGAACTTCGCGTGAGCACCAATCGTCGGATCCGGGGCGAGACAGGGACGCAGAGGTCGGGCCACGCTGGCGGTCGGAGGACCGCCACCCCGATCCGGGGCGGCGGCGGCGCGGATTCCGGCGGTTTCGCGCCGGTCAGGGCAGGGCGAGCTGGTCCGCGCAGAGGCCGGTGGCGGGGTAGGACCGGACGCCGGCGTCGCGTTCGGCGAGTCGCAGGGCGACGGCGAAGGCGGTGTCGAACTGCGTCGCGGCGGGACGCGGGGGCGTCCCCCACGCGGCACCGGCCGCCGTGCGGAGGATGTCGCGCCAGACCGTGCCGCCCTGGCGCTGCCAGGTGGTGGCGACGAGGCCGAGGCCGCCGCGCGCGGCGAGGAAGGCCGCCATCGGCTCCATCGCGCCGAGGTTGAGCCACGGGCACCCCGCCACGGCGAAGCCCTTTTCGAGGAAGTGCGCCATCGTCGGCCAGTCGTCCGGCGGCCGGGCCGGGTCGCGGTCGGCATACTGCCAGTCGCAGACCACGACGTCCTTCGGGAGCGTGTCCGCGAGCGCCGCGGTCTCCGGGCTCCCGCTCGCCACGAAGCCCTTCCAGCGCGGGTCGGCGCGGTCGAGCAGCATGTCGTGCCAGACCATCGGGCGCGCGCCGCGCTCCCGCAGGAACGCGGCGAGAGAAGCGACGTGTTCGCGCACGAGCTCCCCGTAGGGGCGGCGGCGGCATTCGGGGCAGGAGGGCGGCTGCGCCTCGTCGCAGCCGAGGTGGAAGAGGGGCGGGCGCCCGCACGCCTCGTGGAGCTCGTCCGCGAGCTCGCGCACGACGCGGCGCGCCTCGGGGTTGGAGAGGCACCAGTTCCAGCCGCCCGGCTCGAAGAGCGGCTCGTATTCGGGATGCAGGTCGAGCGCGGCGTGCTTGAGCGAGCCCGTGCGCGAGAGCGAGGCGTGGCCGAAGGCGTTGAGCTGCGGGACGAGCACGAGACCGAGGTCGCGCCCGATCGCGGCGAGGCGGCCGAGCGCCTCCGGCGTGGCGGGGGCGTCCGGCCAGCCGAACCACGGATGCCGCGCGCTGCGGAACGTCCCCCACGGCTCGAGGATCGCGCAGTTGAACTTGAGCAGCGCCGCGAGGCGGATCGCGCGCTCGATCCACGCGGGGGGCGTCTCGGGGAACCAGCACAGGTGCACCGCGCGCAGCGCGAGGCGCGGCGCGTCGGAGATCCGGAGCGAAGGCAGGAGGCGCCCCTCGGTCCGCATCGTCCCTCGCCGGGCGATCGCGAGCTGCCGCAGCGAGCAGGCCGCCCAGCGCGCGCCCGCGAGGGTGTGCGCCGCGATGCGGACGCCGCCCTCCCCGGCCTCCGCCGCGTAGGCCTCGTCGCCGGGCGGAAGGGCGGGCGCCGCCGGCCGCGCGCCCTCCCCGGCGTCCGCGACGACGCGCGGCGCCTGCGTGCCGAACCAGTCGGCGAAATGCCGCTCGAGCCACGGCGCCGCCGCCGGGTCGGGGCAGTCGAGGAGGACCGCCGTCCCCGCGTCGAACGGGACGGGGCGGTCCATGTCGCTCTCGAAGGAGGCCGGCGCCGGAATCGGCGCGAGCTCGACGGCGGACTGGGGAAGAGGCATGGCGAGGGGAGGGTCCCGACATCCACTAGCCAGCGCAACACCCGCTGCGTAGCCAGCATCCGCCGGGGCTTCCTTGCGGACAGGGGAGAGCCTACCACATCCCGGGACCGGGTTCAAGGCCGTTTTCGGTGCGGTGACTCGCCAAAGTAAACGCCGCTTTGTCAGAGTAAACGCCTCCCGGGGCG
>CAMOEO010000329.1 GCA_946612175.1 uncultured Verrucomicrobiota bacterium | reverse complement strand
GAGATTGCGTTTCACGGGGCCGGCATTCTAGTTAGACATCTAACCTTTGTCAAGCAGGGCCCCCCCGCGGCCGGCCGGCGCGGCGGCGGAACGAAAATTCGCGCTTTTCCGCGCGGCGCCGGTGTGGTAGGATGGAGCGCATGAAACACATCCTGATCGTCGACGGCGGCCCCCGCCGCGCCATGAACACCGCCGCGCTCTGCGACGCCTTCGCCGAAGGCGCGCGCGCGGCCTCGCCCGAGATCGAGGTGGAGCGCGTCCGCCTCTACGACCTGCCGCCCTACAAGGGCTGCGTCTCGTGCCTCGCCTGCAAGCTCAAGGGCCGCGAGACCGGCCTCTGCGCCGTGCGCGACAGTCTCACGGACGCGCTCCGCGCCGCCAACGACGCGGACGGCCTCGCCATCGCCTCGCCGATCTACTTCTCCGAGTGGACGGCGATGACGCGCGCCTTTCTCGAGCGCCTCGTCTTCCCGTGGCTGCGCTACACGGATTTCTCCTGCGCCGCGCCGAAGAAGAAGCCGCTCGCGTGGATCTACTCGATGAACGCGCCGGAGTCGATGATGCCGGACATCCGCCAGCACCTCGCCATCCTCGAAGGCGCCGTCGCGCGCGGCGTCGGCGACCCGGAGCCCGCCTTCGTCGAGGCGCACAGCACCGTCCAGGTGAAGGACTACTCCCGCTACGCGATGGACGGCCTCCAGCCCGACGCCCACCTCGCCTGGCGTGACGCCCACTGGGAGTCCGACCTCGCCGCCGCCCGCGCCGCCGGACAAGCGATGGCGAAGAAAGTTTGAAGCCCCCGCGCCGCGCCCCGCGGCGCGGCGGCTTCGGCGCTTCATCGGCGCGTGGCGGGGTCCGCACCCCGCCACGCGCGATGGTGAGTCGCCGAAGAAAGAAGTTGCGACGAGGAGTCGTGTTGCGCTAGAATGGGGCGCACGGCGGGACGATCCGGCTTGGAACGGCCCGTGTCCGCAAACCGCGAGAAGGATTTGACGATCGAAAGAAATTCGCATAGACGCGTCGATGTTGGAAAAATTTTAGCAACAAACACCGCCATGAGTGACAAGTTGGAAAGAAATCGGAAACTTCTCAACGAAGTCATTCTGGGATCGTCGAGCCCCGAGACGGTCTCGCTGCTCGCCCGCCTGAAGCGGGAGGGACGGGTCGTCCGACTGGCTCCGCGCATCTATACGACCAACCTGACCGATTCCGCCGAAAACATCGTCCGCCGAAACCTCTGGACGATCGTCGGCCGGCTCTGGCCGGGTGCGCGGCTCTCGCATCGGACGGCGCTCGAATTCGCGCCCCGCGACGGGCACGTGTTCCTCGCCTACAAATACACGAGGAAGGTCCGGCTACCGGGCGTCACGATCCATTTCCTCGCCACCCCGGAGAGTCTGCCGACGGACTATCCGTTCCTCGACGGGCTCCGCGTTTCCTCGAACGCCCGCGCGATCCTGGAGAATCTGGAGCCGGACAAGACGCAGGGCGGCGCGCGGAAATGCATCGGCGCGGAGGCGGTCGAGGAGCGGCTGGAGGCGGAGCTCGCCTCGGGCGGCGAGGCGGCGCTCAACCGGCTGCGCGACGAGGCGCGGGCCGTCGCCGCCGCCACGGGCCACGCCGCCGAGTTCGCGCGCCTCGACCGGATGGCCGGCGCGCTCCTGGCGACGCGCCCGGCGGACGCGCTGACGTCCCCGGTCGCGATCGCCCGCGCGGCCGGCGAGCCGTTCGACAGCGCCCGAACGGAGCTCTTCGGGACGCTCCTGGAGCGCCTCGCTCGCGAGCGCTTCCCCGAACGGCCCGACCCGAACGCGTCGGAGGAGGCGTTCGCGACGTTCGCGTTCTTCGAGAGCTACTTCTCCAACTACATCGAGGGGACGGAGTTCGAGCTCGAGGAGGCGCGGCGCATCGTCGAGACCGGCGTCGCCGTGCCGACGCGCGATGCGGACAGCCACGACATCCTCGGCACCTACGCCGTCGTCTCGAACCGACGCGAGATGTCGCGGCTGGCGTCGACGGCGGACGAGTTCCTGGACATCCTCCGCGAGCGGCACCGGATCGTCCTGGCGGGGCGCCCCTCGTCCGCGCCCGGGCGGTTCAAGACGCGCGACAACCGGGCGGGCGACACGCACTTCGTGTCCGTCGACCGCGTCCGCGGAACGCTTCGGCGCGGCTTCGAGATGTCATGCGCGCTCGTCCATCCGTTCGCCCGCGCGGTGTTCGTCCTGTTCGTCGTGAGCGAGGTGCATCCGTTCGCGGACGGCAACGGGCGTCTCTCGCGGATCATGATGAATGCCGAGCTCGTGGCGGGGGGGCAGGCCAAGATCCTCGTGCCGACCGTGTTCCGTCCCGACTACCTCGGCGCGCTGCGGCGGCTCTCGCGCAAGGGCGACCCCGGGCCGCTCGTCGCCGCAATGGCGCGGCTCTGGGACTTCGGGCGGCTCCTCGTCGGAAGCGACTTCGAATCGCTTCGCCGTCGGCTCGAGGCCTCCAACGCCTTCCAGGACGACGAAATCGCCCTCCTGCGGTTCTAGCCCGCCGCTTTCGCTTCCGCCAAGGATATGGTAGGATGAGCGTCATGACCTTCTTCAAACCGTTGATTGCGGTCTTCCTGCTGCTGCTGGCCGCCGGCTGCGCCGCGCCACGGGCGCAACGCGGCGCGTTGCCGCCGCGTCCGGCCATCGCCCGCATCGAGGCTCGGGGCGTCCTTCTCGTGGGCAGCACGGGCGACTACCGGCCGCTCACCTGGCGCGACCCGGAGACGGGCCGCTGGGAGGGCTTCGGCATCGAGGTCGCGGAGCGGATCGCCGCCAGGCTGGGCGTCCGCGCCGAGTTCGTGCAGACCTCGTGGCCGACGCTCGCCGCGGACGTGCAGGCCGATCCGCCGGTCTTCGATCTCGCCATCGGGGGCATCACCGTCACCGACGCCCGCCGCGAGACGATGGACATGTCCGACGGCTATCTGGCCAACGGAAAGACCATTCTCTGCCGGGCCGAGGACGCCGGCCGCTTCCGCTCGCTCGCCGACATCGACCGGCCGGACGTCCGCGTCCTGGTCAATCCCGGCGGGCTCAACGAGGCGTTCGCCCGGGAGAACCTCCCGCACGCCCGGCTGGCCGTCCATCCCAGGAACGAGGAGATCCCCTCGCTCGTGGCCGACGGAACAGCCGACGTCATGGTCACCGAAATCGTCGAGGCGCCATGGTACGTCCGGAACGATCCGCGCCTCGCGGCGCCGCTCCTCGACCGTCCCTTCACCCGGGGCGAGATCGGCGTCCTCCTGCGCAAGGGGCAGGACGACCTGCTCGCCTTCGTGGACGCCGCCCTCGCCGGAATGGCCGCGGACGGAACCCTCGATTCGCTCAAGGCGAAGCACGGTCTTTCGACCGTGACCGACATTTCCACATCAACCGAAACAACCAGCACCCCGGAGACCACCGCAATGACCATCTACGACTTCACGGCCAAGGGCCGCAACGGAACGAGCCTCGACCTCGCCACGCTGAAGGGCAAGGTGCTGCTCATCGTCAACACCGCCACGGGCTGCGGCTTCACGCCCCAGTACGAGGGGCTGGAGAAGCTCTACGCCAAGCACCACGCCGCCGGGCTCGAGA
>CAMOEO010000328.1 GCA_946612175.1 uncultured Verrucomicrobiota bacterium | reverse complement strand
CCCAACGCGTCCCCCGGCACCACCCTCGACGCCGTCCCCTCCGCGAGCCTCGACGGCACCTCGCCCCCCGTCCCGCTCCCCGCGATGCGCTGCGGGCTCGGCCTCGTCGCCGCGGTCCCCTCCTGCGTCGCCGCCACGGGCGCCTCCACCCCCACCCCGACGGACGTCGGGCTCTTCCTCGTCCGCCATCTCCTCCACGCGCGCATCCTCCTCGGCGAAAGAACGTCCTCCGACACCATGGCCGGCATCCTCTGCCCGTCCGACGGCGACCTCTCGCTCGGCCGTCCGCCCGTCGGGGCCTTCCTCCTCATCCTGCTGGCCTTCGCCGTCCTCGCGGGCCCCGTCTCGCTCTGGGTCCTCGCGCGCCGCAACCGCCGCATCCACATCCTCTGGGTCCTCCCCGCGCTCTCCGCCGCCTTCAGCGTCGCCATCCTGCTCTCGCTCCTCGTCCGCGAGGGCGTCACGCCGACGCTCGCCGTCCGCGCGGGCGTCCTCCTCGACCAGCGCGCCGGCCGCGCCTGCTCGTTCGAGTCCGACGCCTTCTACTCCCCGCTCTCGCTCGGCGCCGTCGACTTTCCCGCCGACGCCGCCGTCGCCCCCGTCCCGCCCTATGGCGGCGGCATCGTCCGCGTCGGCCGCACCGCCCGCTACGAGGGCTGGCTCTCCCCGCGCACGCCCGGCGCCTTCCACCTCGCCGCCGTCCGCGCGACGCCCCTCCGGCTCTCCGTCCGCGCCGACCCCGCCACGGGCGCCCTCGCGGCCGTCAACGCCTTCGGCGCCCCGATCGACGAGCTCTTCCTCCTCGACGACGCCGGCGACCTCCTCTCCGCCTCCGGCATCGCCCCCGGCGCCACGGCCCCCCTCGACCCCCTCCGCGGCGACGACGAGCGCGCCAAGGACTGGACGAAGCTCTCCGACGCCCTCCGGACCGCGATCCGCTACGGCGCCGTCCCGGTCTCGCAGGACGTCCTCTCCCGCGCCGACATCCCCTCCCGCCGCTTCTACGTCGCCGTCCTCCCCGCCGCCCCCTTCTCCTCCGACCCCCTCCCCGGCCGCAAGGCGAAGCGGACGGAGAAAACGGTAGTCTACGGAATCTACTAGCCATGAAAATCGAAGTCCAGCACCTGACCCGCGTCTTCGGCAAGGCCAAGGCCGTCGACGACCTTTCCTTCTCGTTCGCCTCCGGCGACGTCGTCGGCTTCGTCGGCCCCAACGGCGCCGGCAAGACCACGACCATGAACATCATGGCGACGCTCGACGAGCCCACCTCGGGCGACGTCCTCCTGGACGGCCGCTCCGTCCTCGACTACCCCGACGAGGCCCGCCGCCGTATCGGCTTCATGCCCGACGGCCTCCCGTCCCGCTCCGACATCACCGCCCACGAGTACGTCGACTTCTACGGCCGCGCCTTCGGCCTGCGCCGCGAGGCGCTCCGCCGCGCCGTGGAGCGCGTCGAGGACTTCACCGGCGTCGCCCCCATCCGCGACAAGGTCCTCTCCGCGCTCTCCAAGGGCATGAAGCAGCGCGTCTCGCTCGCCCGCGCGCTCGTCCACGACCCGGAGCTGCTCATCATGGACGAGCCCGCCAACGGCCTCGACCCGCGCGCCCGCATCGAGCTGCGCGAGCTCGTGAAGGTCCTCGGCGAGCAGGGCAAGGCCGTCCTCGTCTCCTCCCACATCCTCACGGAGCTGGCGGAGATGTGCACCTCGGTCGTCATCATCGAGCAGGGCCGCCTGCTCTCCGGCGGCGGCATCGAGGAGGTCTCCCGCAAGGCCGACCCCGGCACGCACCTCTCGCTGCGTGCCGCCCCCGGCACGCCGCAGGACGCCCTCGTGCGCGCCCTCCTCGAGTCGCCCGGCGTCACCCGCGCCGTCCCGCGCGGCCCGTTCGTCTCCGCCGCGCTCGAAGGCGGCGAGGAGGCCGTCTCCGCCCTCCTCTCCTCCCTCTTCGCCCGCGGCGTTCCCATCGTCGAATGCCGCGTCGAGGCCGCCAACCTGGAGGACGTGTTCATGAACGTCACCAAGGGCGACATCGCCTAGCGGGCGGCGCCGCCGCCCGCCGCGCCTGTTTCCGTCCCCCTCGTCCCCACGGTCCCCAAAGTCCCCGTCCCCTCGAATCCTCACGCGAAGTCCGCGAAGATGAAACGGCTTTTCCTCCCCATCCTCATCCTGGCGCTGCTCGCCGC
This sequence comes from uncultured Verrucomicrobiota bacterium, assembly GCA_946612175.1. GTDB lineage: Bacteria > Verrucomicrobiota > Kiritimatiellia > RFP12 > UBA3636 > UBA3636. The sequence continues at coordinate 1,434 of CAMOEO010000328.1, read as the reverse complement.
GGTGCCGCTTTCGCTCAAGCCGCTCCTCCGGGCGCGCTTCGAGCGGGCGGAGGCCGATGCGTTCGCCGCGTATCCGCCGCCGGCCGATACGAACGGGCCCGCGTTCCCGGAAATCGATGCGTACGACGACTTGCCGCAGCTCCGTCCCCGCTTCCGTTCGCCGGTGCAGCCGCTTCCGCCGGACTACCTCGAGACCGTTCGCGCCTGGTGCGCGAGCAACCCCGCCGCGATCGCCGCGTTCGACCGCGTGACCGATCCCGCGCATCCGTTCCACCCCTCGCGCGCGTTCGACGGTCTCGGGAACATGGGCAACCCCACTGCGTACGCGAACCTGGGGGAGGCTCTCCTCCGCGAGGCGGTCGAACGCGGCGACGCCGCCCGCGTCGAGGACCTCGACCGACGCCTTCGTTCGTTCGGCCGGATGCTCGGAGCGCCGCTCTTACCAAAGTTGATTGCGCGAGCCGTCGGGCGTCTCCGCCTTTCGATCCTGCCCCACGCGCTGCCCCTTCTTCCCGACGCCTACCTCGACGAATGCGACGCCGATGCGCGCGAACGGATCCGGACCGCCGCCGAGGACGCCGTCTTCGCCTTTGGCGCGGAACTGCCTTCCTTCCGAGTCTTTCTGGACGACTTACGCGGCGAGACCGGGCGCAAGAACCCGTTCCTCCGCTACTTCGCCGACTGCGACGGCCTCCTCGCGGCCGCGAATGCCTGTCGCATCTTTGCGAACGTTCCCGCGGCGATCGCCCGCTGCGAGGCGCTCTTCGGCGAACCGCGCGAAGCCTTCCCCGACGGACTGGCGGAAGCCTCCGCCATCCTGGTCGACGGCTGCTGGGAACAATGGCCGCGATCGCTCGCCGTCGTCAAGGACCAATGGACCCGCTTCGACAGTTTCTTCCTCTTCGGATCCCTCTTTCCGGTCGGCTCTTGCTACGCCGACATCCGCAACGACGCCGAGATCGAGCGGCTCGCGATCGCACTGGAGCGCCACCGCCGCCGCACGGGCTCCTACCCCGCGCGGCTCGCCGATCTCGTCGGCGGCGACGAGGACGCCCTCCCGCGGATGTTCCCGACCGGCGATCCGCCCGACTACGAAGTCGGCGACCTGCCCGTCCGAGTGCATCGGCTCGTCATCTACCGCAATCATGTCGACGAGGAACCCGAAGAACTCGAGCCCTTCTCCGGCGTCTTCCGCGGCTACCGCCTCCGCGTCCGCCCCTCGCCCCGCCTCCAATGGAGCACGCACGGCCACAGCTGCGAATTCTCCCCCGACTGCGTCTACCACCTCGACGCCGGCACGCTGTGCGCTCCGGACGGTGAGGCCCCTCGCGCGGAAGGCGCGGGAGCCGAATCACACGCAGAGAGCGCAGAGCCCGGACCTCACGCAGAGTCCGAGCATGTGTTCCTGTCAAGCGATTCCTTTTGACGAGGGCT
>CAMOEO010000327.1 GCA_946612175.1 uncultured Verrucomicrobiota bacterium | reverse complement strand
CTCGGCCCGAAGGGGGGCGACATCACCAACTGGCGCCTCTACAAGACCGGTCGCACCGCGGCGGGCACCTTCCAGGATGGCATCTTCAACTACACCAACGTCCTGACCGGCCTCGACGGTCGGGGGGCGGCATTCCGCGAGCCGTACAACGCGACGACGAACAAGGGCTGGGGCGTGTACGTCATCGGCAACAGCGGCGTCGCCGAGCGCGACGACGTGCTGTTCCCCGAGGAGGTCGAGATCACGGCAAACGCCGGCACGTTCCTCGAGGGCGCGCGCGACGGCCTCGTGCTCACGCGCAGCATGGGAGCAACCGTGGACCGCGTGATCTGGGGCGATCCCTACTACTTCCAGAGCCTCGTCGCCGCCGGCTACACCCACGTCGGCTCCCGCCGCGAATCCGTCAACGCCTCGTACGTCCTCAAGGGCGATATGACGAGCGGCGAGGGTCTTGTCTGGGATGTCACGGGCCTCTTCACGGTCGGCGGCTACAACGACGGCGAAGAGGAGAACCTCTGGTGGGTCGATGGCACGGAGGAGGAGAAGAAGCCGGCCCCCGAGCTGGACGACCTCCGCATCACGGGCTTTACGATCGACCGCGACGCCGGTACGATCCTGATCCGCTTCGCCTTCACGCCCTCCAACGGCGTCGACGTCACGGCCGACAACGTCGAGTGGACGGTGATCGTCTCCTCCACGCCCGACTTCGGGATGAAGGACGAGCTGGACATCGCCACCTCGATCACGGCGCCCGCCGGCGAGGAGACGACCGTGGAGGTCGAGGTCCCGTGGGACGACCAGGAGACCCGCTTCTACCGGATCTTCGCCATCACGAAGGAAACGAAGTGACGGCGCTGGAGCGCTGGGAGGAATCCCTGCACGCCCTCCTCTCCTCGATCGACGAGACGCTCGAGGAGAGGTACGGCGGGCGGTGGCCGCTGCACCCCTCGCGGCCGCGCCGCGGCACGGCCGCGAACCCGCAGTACGACGGGCTCTTCCGGGTGACGGCATCGTTCACGGCGGGCTACGGCTCCGAGAAGGGGCCGGGCTACCTCTTCCGGGTGGAGATGGCGACGCTGGAGGCCGTCCCGCCGGAAGAGCGCGCGCGGATCGAGGAGGAGGCGGCCTCCCTGCTCCGCGAGGGCCTCGCCCGCGCCTTCCCCGGCCGGGACCTGCGCGTCGATCGTGACGGCAACGGCTTCAAGATCCACGGCGACCTCTCCCTGGGCGCGGGGACATAGCCCCGCGCCCGGCCCGGCGCCCGGCCCTTACGGCGCAGTACAGGGAGGGGGCGCGTCCGCCCCCTCCCCTGTACCCCTCCCCGCGGCGGGCGACAACAGGAGCATTTCTTCGATAGACTCCCCCGGCCGCCTTCGGAAAGAGGGGGCTCTCCTTCCCGCCGTGTCGTCCCCCCCCGCTGACCTTCGGGGGATAGGGGGCTCTCCTTCCCGCCGTGTCGTCCCCCCCGTGGGCCTTCGGGGATAGGGGGGCTCTCCTTCCCGCCGTGTCGATCCCCCCGTGGGCCTTCGGGGATAGGGGGCTCCCGGAGCGGCGTTTCAGGCGATCCGAAAATTCCCCTTGCTTTTTCGGCCCCGTTCGGCTAGCATTGTCGCGTTTTTCCGCCGAAACCCTTTTGAACCAGGAGTCCCCCCATGCCCCGCGAACTCGCCATCATGGAATGCACGGAGTGCAAGCGCCGCAACTACACGACGACGCGCAACAAGAAGACGATGACGTCCCGTCTCGAGCTTCTCAAGTTCTGTCCCCACGACCGCAAGCGCACGGTCCACAAGGAAGTCAAGTAACCCCCTTTCCCATACGTCGGTAGCGCAATTGGCAGAGCAGCGGTCTCCAAAACCGCAGGTTGCAGGTTCGAGGCCTGCCCGACGTGCCACCTTACCGCCAGCCGCCGCCCATGCGGGGACGCCCCGTCGGGGCGGCGGAACCGCCTAGAACAAGGAATCCCAAGAGATGAGCAAGGTTGCAGACGGACTCAAGTCGTTCGGCGAATTCCTCCGCGACTGCCGCGTCGAGGCGCGGGAGAAGATCACGTGGCCCGGCCGCCGCGAGCTGATGGGCTCGGTCTGGGTCGTGGCCGGCCTGATCTTCCTGCTCAGCGCGTTCGTGTTCCTCTGCGACTTCGTGCTCGGCCGCGGGATGACGTGGCTGGTCTCGCTGGGAGGCTAGCCGCGGGCGGTTCCCCGGCGAAACTCGAACGTTTCACGCAAGGCAGGACGACGACATGAGCATGCAGTGGTTTGTGCTGAACACGCTGACGGGCCAGGAGCAGAAGGTCCAGAAGCTCCTCAAGGCGAAGGCGGCCGAGGGGGAGGTGGACCTCACCTCCTCGATCGGCGAGACGCTGATGCCCACCGAACGGGTGACGACGACGCGCGGCGCCCGCCGCACGACCGTGACGCGCAAGCTCTTCCCGGGCTACGTCTTCGCGCAGCTCGAGCTCTATCTGGACGACCGCCGCCGCCGCCTCAACAAGCCGCTCTGGGAATATGTGAACGGCCTGCAGGGCGTGATCGGCTTCCTGGGCGCGGTCCGGTCCCCCCGCGGGGAGATGGTCAGCCCGCCGACGCCGATGACCGACGAGGAGGTCGCCAACATCCGCGCGACGATGGGCTCCCCCGAGGACAAGCCGAAGGTGAAGGTCACCTTCGAGCCCGGCGAGGACGTCCGGATCGTCGACGGGCCGTTCCTCTCGAGCATCGGCACGGTGCAGACGGTCGACCCCGAGAAGGGCGACATCACCGTCACGGTGCCGCTCTTCGGCGGCGATACGCCGGTCGACCTCAAGTGCTGGCAGGTCGAGCGCCTCGAGAAGAAGCCCGAGGACGAGAAGCCCCAGGGCTAGGCGCCGCGCGTTGCGCCGCAGCACGGAGAGAGGGCGAAAAAAAGCCCTTGTCTTTTTCCGCGGGATTTGCTAGACTCCCGCCCGTTTTTGCGCCCGTCCGCAGGCACCGGTAGGGAACCGGGAGGTCGGACGCAAGTCGAACAACCAACAGAAAGCACCCTCACATGGCCAAGAAAGTCACCGGCATCGTGCGCCTCCAGGTGCCCGCCGGCAAAGCCAATCCCGCACCGCCGATCGGCCCCGCCCTCGGCGCGCAGGGCGTCAACATCATGGCGTTCTGCAAGCAGTTCAACGCCGCGACGGCGGACAAGGGCGGTCTCGACATCCCCGTCGTGATCACCGTCTACGCCGACAAGTCGTTCACGTTCATCCTCAAGAGCCCGCCCGCCGCGGTCCTCCTCAAGAAGGCCGCCGGCATCCAGAAGGGCTCCGGCACGCCCAACAAGACGAAGGTGGGCAAGGTCACACACGAGCAGATTCTCGAGATCGTGAAGACCAAGGCCGCGGACCTCAACGCCGTCGACCCCGAGCACGCCGCGCGCATGATCGAGGGCACCGCCCGCTCCATGGGCATCACCGTCGTGAAGTAGGAGGGCCACCGACATGAAGAAGCACGGCAAGAAGTACGTCGACGCCGCGAAGAAGGCGCCGCAGGGCGCCGTCTCCGTCGCGGAGGCGGTCGCGTTCGTGAAGGCCAACGCCTTCGCGAAGTTCGACGAGTCGGTCGAGCTCGGCATGCGCATGGGCTGCGACCCGCGCAAG
>CAMOEO010000326.1 GCA_946612175.1 uncultured Verrucomicrobiota bacterium | reverse complement strand
ACACGCTCCCGCCGCTGCCGCGCGACACGGCGGACCGCAACCGCACCTCGCCCTTCGCCTTCACCGGCAACAAGTTCGAGTTCCGCCAGCCCGGCTCCTCCCAGCCCTGCGCCGCCGCGAACATGTTCCTCAACGTCATGGTCGCGGACGCCTTCGACCGCTTCGCCGAGCAGTTCGAGGCCGCCGGCCCCGAGCGCTTCCAGGAGACGCTGCAGGCGCTGCTGCGCCGCGTCTTCCGCAAGCACGAGCGCGTGATCTTCAACGGCGACGGCTACTCCGCCGACTGGGCCGCCGAGGCCGCGCGCCGCGGCCTCCCGAACCTGCGCGCCACGCCCGAGGCGATCGCCCCGCTCCTGGACCCGGCCAACCAGGCGCTCGTCGCGAAGTACGGCGTGCTCTCCAAGGTCGAGATGGAGTCCCGCCACGAGGTCGCGCTCGAGGAGTACGATCGCAAGATCGGCATCGAGGGCGGCATCGCGCTGGAGATCGCCAAGAGCATGATCCGCCCCGTCGTCCTCGCGAGCTACGACGCCGCGGCCGCGGCGCTGCAGCGCGCCTCCGCGACCGGGACGAAGCCCGGCGCGAAGGGGCTCGGAACGCTCGTCGCCACGCTCGGCCGCGGGCTGGACGCCCTCTCCGCGCGCTGCACGGCGCTCGAACGGGCGCTCGTCGCCGGTTCCGCCGCCAAGATCCTCGCGGCGATGGCGAAGGTGCGCGAGACCGTCGACGCCCTCGAGCACGAGGTCGACGACGCCGCGTGGCCGCTCCCGAAGTACCGCGAAATGCTCTTCCTCTACTAGTCCGAACCCCTCCGCCCCATGAAGCTCGATCTCACCGGTTTCTCCTCCGTCTCCAGCCTCTCCCTCGTCTGCGACGCACCCGGCGCCTGGCGCTTCGAGACGTCGCGCGAGGCCGCGCCCGGCGGCGCGGAGATCCTCCGCGTCCGCCTCGCCGCGCCCGAGGCCGCGCCGCCGCCGCGCTTCGACGTCTCCCTCGTCGCGCCGCAGCCCGGCGTGCGCTGGATCTGGACGAGCGCGTCGGACGTCCCGACGCTCCCGCCCGACTGGGGCGGCAGGATGCGCACCCAGATCGCGAGCCAGTCGCCCCTGCTCGTGCTCGGCGGCTGCGACGGCCGCGCGCGCCTCTCGGTCGCCTGCTCCGAGGCGACGCGCCTCGTCGACTGGCGCTACGGCCTCTACGAGGAGGACGCGTTCGTGCACGTCCGCGTCGGCTTCTTCTACGAGCCCGAGGCCCCGCTCGCCGCCTACGAGGCCGAGATCCGCCTCGACGCCGCGCCGGCCGACTGGGCGGACGCCGTTCGCGCCGCGTCCGACTGGATCTGCGCGCGCCCCGAATACGCGCCGATGCCGGTGCCCGCCGCCGCGCTCGACCCGCTCTACTCGACCTGGTACGGCTACCACCAGGACGTGCATGACGCCGACCTCGAGCGCGAGTTCGCCGAGGCCGCCGCGCTCGGGATGAGGACGCTCATCGTCGACGACGGATGGCAGACGGAGGACACCGGCCGCGGCTACGCCTTCTGCGGCGACTGGGAGCCCGCGCCGTCGCGCTTCCCCGACTTCCGCGCCCACGTGGACCGCGTCCACGCGCTCGGCATGAAGTACATGATCTGGTACTCCGTGCCGTTCGTCGGGTTCCGGAGCAGGGCCGCGGCGCGCTTCGCCGGCAAGTTTCTCTACAAGCGCGAGAACATGGGCGCGTGGGTACTCGACCCGCGCTTCCCCGAGGTACGCGAGTTCCTCGCCTCGACCTACGAGCGCGCCGTGCGCGACTGGAACCTCGACGGGCTCAAGCTCGACTTCATCGACCGCTTCCAGACGCCCGACCCCGACCCGGCCGCCGCGGAGAACTGGGCCGGACGCGACATCCGGTCCGTCCCGGAGGCCGTCCTCGCGCTCATGACCGAGGTGCGCCGCCGGCTCGAAGCGGTCCACCCCGGCATCCTCGTCGAGTTCCGCCAGGGCTACATGGGCCCCGCGATCCGGTCGTTCGGCAACATGATCCGCGCCGGCGACGTCCCCGGCGATCCGCTCCGCAACCGCGCCCGCACCGCGCGCCTGCGCCTTACCTCCGGCACGACCGCGGTCCACTCCGACATGCTCGAGTGGAACCCGCGCGAGACGCCGCAGCAGGCCGCGCAGCAGATCCTCTCGGTGCTCTTCTCCGTGATCCAGTACTCGATGCGGCTCGACCGCCTGCCCGCGGACCACAGGCGCATGATGAAGCACTGGATCGCCTGGACGGCGGCCCATCGCGACGCGCTGCTGCGCGGCTCGTTCTCGCCGCGCTCGCCCGAGCTCGGGTTCCCGCTCCTGGAAGGCGCCTCCGGCGCCGAGCGCGTGGTCGCCGTGTACGACCCCGGCTTCGTCGCGACCGTCCCGGCGGACGGCCGCGAGACGTGGATCGTCAACGCGACGGACGCGGCGGAGCTCGTCCTCGACCTCGCCGCCGCTCCGGCCTCGGCCGAGGCCTTCGACACCTTCGGCGACCCCGCCCCGGCGCCGGCCCCCGCCGCCGGCCTGCGACGCGTCGCCGTCCCGCCCTCGGGGCTGCTCCGGCTGCGCTTCCGATAGGGTCCCCGCCATGCATCCGCCCCGCTTCCTGCGCTTCCCCGGCTGGCGCCGCGTCGCCCTCGTCGCGGCGGCGGCGTTCCTCGTCGTGCGGTTCGTCCTCACGCCGTCGCTCGTGCGCGGGGAGAGCATGGAGCCGACCTATCCGCGCCGCGGGGTGAACGCGGTCGCGCGGTGGAGGTTCTGGTTCCGCGGGCCGCGGCGCGGCGAGGTCGTCGTGCTGCGCTGGCGGGGGCGGACGACGCTGCTCAAGCGCGTGCTGGCCTTCGCGGGGGAGACGGTCGAGTTCCGGGACGGCGTCTGCTACGTCGACGGCGCGCCGCTCGACGAGCCGTGGGTCGTCCTGCGCGGGGACTGGAACCTCCCGCCGCGGACGGTGGCCCCGGGCCGCATCTACGTGATGGGCGACAACCGCTCCATGGACGCCGACGCGCACGTCGGCGGCGAGATCTCCCTCTCGCGCCTGATCGGAGGGCCCCTGCTGTGACCATCCGCCTCTCCCGCTCCGCGCTCGTCGCGCTCGCGCTCGCGCTAGTCGCGTTGGCCGGCCTGCTCCGCTGGCGCGCCGCGACGGCGGACGAGCGCCGCGTCCGGCGGGTCTTCGCGACGGTCGGCCGCCTCGCGGAGAAGCGCAGCCCCGACGTGAACCCGATCGTCGTCGCCCTCGACACGAAGCGCCTCTCCGAGCTGCTCGACGCCGTCGTCGAGCTGCGCGTGCCGGAGCTGGGCGGCCGCACCTGGCGGGAGCGGCGCGAGGACCTGGCGCGCGAGGCGTTCGCGGCCAAGGCCCGCGCCGCCTCGCTCTCGCTGCGGTTCTACGACCTGGAGGTCGCGTTCCCGTCCGAGGGGCGCGCCGTCGCGGTCGGCGAAGGGCGGCTCGCGGGGGCGCTGCCGGAGTTCGGCGGGGCGTTCGACGACACGCGCGAGGTCGAGGTCGCGCTGCGGCGCGACGGCTCGTCGGGGCGCTGGCTCGTGCGCCGCGTCGAGGTCCGCCCCGTCGTGGCGACCTTCGACAACCTGTCCCGCGCGATCGACCGGT
>CAMOEO010000325.1 GCA_946612175.1 uncultured Verrucomicrobiota bacterium | reverse complement strand
GGCGACGGCGTTGGTGCCGTCGACGGGCGCGGGCTCGACAGGCGCGGGCTCGACAGGCGCGGGCTCGACGGGCGCGGGTTCGACGGGTGCGGGCTCGACGGGGGCGAGCTCGACGGGGGCGGGCTCGACGGGGGCCAACGGCATTTCGGCATCCGAAGTATCGGCCGGAACGTCCGCGGCGGCCTCCGTTCCAAGGGGAGCAGGCTCGGCGGGCTCGGCCTCGGCAGGCTCGGTCATGTCGGGCGCGGGCTCGACGGGCGCGGGCTCGAGAGGCGCAGGTTCGACGGGCGCGGGCTCGACGGGCGCGGGCTCGACGGGCGCGGAGTCCGCGGAGGAATCCTCGGCGGAGCCTTCCTCGGGGACCGTGTTCGGAGGCTCGGGGGTAGAATCGAACGACGGAAGATCCGCCTCCATGTCCATTTCGTCGAAAATGCCGGAATCGATCGACGGGCCGGGGGCATCGATCGGCGCGGGTTCGCCTGCCGGTTCGGTGTCGGGCGCGGCAGCCGGTTCGGTGTCGGGCGCGGCCTCGTCCTGGGCAGGCGCAGTGGCGGCGTCGGCCGTCGGCGCGGGTTCGTCGACGGGTTCGGCGTTCGGTTCGTCGACGGGTTCGGCGTTCGGTTCGGGCTCGACGGTCGGGGCAGGCTCCGTGTTGGAGTCGGCCGTCGGCGCGGGGGCGGCGGACTCCGCGGGGGCGGCCGGCTCCGGGATGAAGGAGGCGGCGCGCTCAGCGACATGGAGGAAGAGGCAGGGGACGCCAGCGGCGGAGGACTCGAAGTGGAAGAAGTTGCCAGGGCCGGCGGGGGGCACGACCATCACGCGCTCCGGGTCGAAGCCGGCGGGCCATGCGACGAGCGGGATCTCGAGCGCGGCGTCGGACGCCAGGGCGGGGGAGGCGGGGTCGATGTCGATCACGACCGCGGCGGGGGGCGCGGCGGATTCGCCGATGCGGCCGAAGAGGTTGGTGTTGGCGGTGCCGCCCTGCACCGGGGCCTCGGCGTAGCCGCCTTCCGGGACGACGAAGCGGAAGAAGGCGCGCTGGCCGCCGTCCGCGCCGCAGGCGCCGCTCTCCACGGTCAGGGACGGGGCGCGGCCGCGGAAGACCGTGGTGCAGCCGGGGGCGGAGACGAAACTGGCCTGCAGGTCGCCCTCGACCCGAACCCGGGCGTCGTCGATCACGAGCTCCGTTCCCGTTCCGCACAGGGAGAGCTCTCCGAGCCGCGCGGAGGTTCCCGGGCCGAACCGCAGGGCGGGACGGAGCCCGTAGGCCTCCAGCGCGCCGCCGGGGATGCAGAGGACGGCGCCGTCGGAGAGGCGGAGCGAGCCGCCCTCCACGAGGGCGAGGCGGGGAACGGAGAATTCGAGCCCTTCGAGGGCGAGTTCGGCCGTCGCGTCGAGGGCGGGGGGCTGGGCCGAGACCCGGACGCAGGGGTTCGTGCCGCGGAACCGGACGACGGCCCCCGCCTCCAGGCGGGCGGCCCCGATCTCGGCATCGCGGTCGATGAGGACCTCCGAGGCGCCGGCGGGGAAGACCGCGAGGCTCCCGGGGCGGCCGGGGAAGCCCGGCGAGCCGAACGCGGCGAAGCCGTTGGAGGGGGACCAGGAGGAGGGGTCGCTCCACGGCCTCTCCCCGGAGCCGGGGGCCCAGAGGTACGCGGTGGAGTCCTCGATGAGGATCCAGTTGTCCCCGGTCTCCTCCAGCGGCTCCCAGAGCCCGGTCGGGTCCTCGCCCGGACGCTGCGTCGTGCAGAGGAGGCGGTAGTACTCCCGCTCGCCGAAGTCGCGGGAGGAGACGAAGAGGAAGGCCTGCGGGCCGGACTCCTTCACGTGGCGCTCCTCGACCGGGCGCAGGTGCCCGTTGTCCGGGCCGAGGTAGAGCGAGATCGTCTCCGTCGCGTCCTCGGAGGGCATCGAGACGTTGCAGACGAGCTGCACCCGCTTGCCGTCCCGGCCGAGGCACCGGACGTCCGAGGCGCGCGCGAGGTTCTCGAAGACGCGGACGGCGGCGGACGGCTCCTCCGCGGAGGCGCAGCCCGCGAGGGCGGCGGCGAGGAGGCAGGGGAGAATCGAAGGGGCGTTCTTCATGGGAAAGGGGAATGCAGGAAAAGGTCGAGGTCGTGCGGAACGGGGGCAGAGTCTACCATTTCCCCGTCCCGTCCGTCAAGCGCACGCGCGCGTGCCCCGCGTGCCCCGAGGCCGGACGACGCAAAAGCGGGGAGGGTCCAGAAACGGCGACGCCTTCCCTTCGCGGGGCGATTCTGCTAGACTGGGGGGCCAACACGAACCCCCTTCCGCCATGAGCCGATCCGACCGCCCCCACGCCCTCCACGCCATCGCCGCCCGCGCGCCCGAGCCCCACGCTCCCGTCGAACGGGCCTCGATCGAGGACTTCGGCTGCGACGTCTTCGGCGAGCACGCGATCCGCAAGTACCTCCCGAAGGCCGTCGCGGACAAGCTCCTCGCCACCATCAACGCCGGCGCCCCGCTCGACCCCGCCATCGCGGAGGACGTCGCGCACGGCATGAAGGAATGGGCCGTCGACCGCGGCGCCACGCACTTCACGCACTGGTTCATGCCGCTCAACGGCGGCACCGCCGAGAAGCACGACGCCTTCCTCGAGCCCGCCCCCGGCGGCAAGGCCGTCTTCGCCTTCTCCGGCAAGAACCTCGTCCTCGGCGAGCCCGACGCCTCCTCCTTCCCGAACGGCGGCATCCGCTCCACGTTCGAGGCGCGCGGCTACACCGCGTGGGACCCGACGAGCCCCGCCTTCATCAAGCGCCACGCCAACGGCGCCACGCTCTGCATCCCCACCGCGTTCTGCTCGTTCGGCGGCGAGGCGCTCGACCGCAAGACGCCGCTCCTGCGCTCGATCCAGGCGCTGAAGCGCGCGACGACGCGCCTGATGAGGTGCTTCGGACTTCCGGAGGAGCCGGTGCGCGTCACGCTCGGCGCCGAGCAGGAGTACTTCCTCGTCGACCGCGAGTTCTGGCTGCAGCGGCCGGACCTCGTGCAGACCGGGCGGACGCTCTTCGGCGCGCCGCCGCCCAAGCACCAGCAGCTCGAGGACCACTACTTCGGCGCGATCCGGCCCCGCGTGATCAAGTTCATGGAGGAGGTCGAGCGCGAGCTCTGGCGCCTCGGCATCCCCGCCAAGACGCGCCACAACGAGGTCGCGCCCGCCCAGTTCGAGCTGGCGTCCGTCTTCGAGGAGCTCAACCTCGCGGTCGACCACAACATGCTCGTCATGGAGGTGCTGCGCCAGGCCGCCGAGCGCAACGGCCTCGTGTGCCTCCTGCACGAGAAGCCCTTCGCGGGCGTGAACGGCAGCGGCAAGCACAACAACTGGTCGGTCTCGTACGGCCGGCGCAACCTGCTCGACCCGGGCGACGACCCGGAGCAGAACTCGATCTTCCTCACCGTGCTCTGCGCCGTCGTCCGCGCGATCGACCTGCACGGCGACCTGCTGCGCACCACGACCGCCGGCGCCGGCAACGACTGCCGCCTCGGCGGCAACGAGGCGCCGCCCGCGGTCCTCTCCGTCTTCCTCGGCGAGCAGCTCGGCGGCATCGTCTCGGCCCTCGCCTCCGGGACCGGCCGCGCCGCGCGCGCGGTCCCCCTTTCCCCCAGGGACGGGAGGGGGCGCC
>CAMOEO010000324.1 GCA_946612175.1 uncultured Verrucomicrobiota bacterium | reverse complement strand
TCGCGCCGCGCTGGTTGTCGATGAAGTTGCCGACGTTCTCCGCCACCCAGAACGGGATCGCCGCGAAGAACCCGATGAGCGCCCCCAGGAGCGCCTCCTTGGCCGCCACGAGCCCGAACATCCACCAGATCGGCTCGCCGGGCGGCATGTTCGCGTGGACCCAGGGGATGGCGATCCACGCCAGCCCGATCGTCGCCGCGCGCCGCGCCACGCCCGGGATCATCGATTCCGTCAGCGCCGGACAGATCGCGAACGCTCCGCCGAACCTCGCCATGACGAGGACGGCCGCGAGGATCCAGCGGTGGAATTCAAGGTATGGCATCGGAACGGGCGGAGTCGGCAGGTCGAAAAGGTTGAAAGGTTGAAGGGGTTGAAAGGGTTGAAAGAGTGAAGCGAACGAGGTTTCAACCGAGCGAAGCGAGCTACGACCGTCGCCGCGCGTCGCGCCGATGGCGCGATGCGCGAGCGAGGGGCGGCGCGTTAGTGCCCGAGCAGCGCGAATCGGGTGAAGATGTTCTGCGTGTAGAGCAGGAGCTGGCCGCCCATCCAGGAGGCGCAGGCGAGGATGGTGAGGGAGATGGCGATGAGCTTCACGGCGAAACCCAGCGTCTGCTCCTGGATCTGCGTGAGGGCCTGCAGGAGCGAGACGAGGAGGCCGATCACCGTCGCGACGACGATCGGGATCAGCGAGAGGCGCAGGATCAGGATCAGGCACTCCTGCGCGTATTGGAGGAGATCGGCGTGGCTCACAGCACGTACCCCCGGATGAGCCCCTGCACGAGGAGCGTCCAGCCGTCGATCATGACGAACAGCAGGAGCTTGAACGGCAGCGAGATGGTGACGGGCGAGACCATCATCATGCCCATCGCCAGCAGGATGTTGGAGACGATGATGTCGATCGCGATGAAGGGCAGGTAGACGAGAAACCCGATCTGGAACGCCTTGGTGAGCTCGCCCACGCAGAAGGACGGGATGAGGATGTAGAAGCTGTCGTGGTCGATCTCGGCCGGCTCGCCGTCCTTGGCCCAGAGCTGCTCGGCCGTGCGCACGAAGAACGCGCGCTGCTTCTCCGGCGTGTGGTGCGAGAGCCACGTGCGGAACGGTTCGGAGGCCTTCGCGAGGACCGCGGGATCGGGCGCGTAGGGGCCGGCGGTCCCCTGCGGCATCGCGACCGCCGCCGGGGCGGCGGAAGCAGCCGCCGCGGGGGGCGTCCGGGCGGCCAGTTCCGTCTGCGCGATGTCCCACGATTCGGAGAGGACGGGGGCCATGATGTAGAACGTGAGGATCATCGCGAGGGCGTTGATCACCATGTTCGGCGGAATCGACTGGATGCCGAGCGCGTTGCGGATCAGCGACATCACGACGACGATGTTGAGGTAGCTCGTCGCGATCATCGCGACGAACGGCAGCAGCGACATCCCCACGAAGAGGACGATCAGCGCGAAGGGGTCGGTCTGGAACATGGGCTGGCCTGGGTTGAACCGTTGAAAGGTTGAAAAGTTGAAAGGTTGAAAGGTTCGATGCGTCCGCACGGAACGGGCGTGGGGCTAGGGTTGGGGCGTGACGGTTTCGATCTCGAAGGAGGGTTGCGAGGCGACGGCGCCGAGGCGGCCGGCGGCGAGGGTCGCGGGGCCGCGGAGAAGCGCGAGGGCCGCGCCCTCGCGCAGTGACGAGTGACGAGCGACGAGTGACGAGTGATCCAACGATCCGGAGGCGAGGTCGAGGAGGTCGCCGAGCGGGAGCATGGCGGAGTCGGAGAGGACGACGCGCAGGGTGCCGGGATCGGTCCAGGGGGAGAGGCCCGCGGGCTCGGCGGCAAGAAGGCCGGAGACGACCAGCGTGGCTTCCGGGCAGGTCGGAGCCTGCCCGTCTGGACTTTCGGCGGGCGCCGGTTTCACTTCGGGCAGGAGCAGATGGTCGCCGGGGGCGAGGGAGGCGAGGTCGTCGGAGGAGAGGACGGGCGCGGCGAGCTGGATCTGCGCGGAATACTCCTGCTCGCGGACCGAGGGGTGCGCGGCGTCGAGGTTGCGGAGCGCGCCGAAGGATTCGAGGACCGCTGGCGGGAGCGTGAGCGCGAAGGAGCAGAGATCCTCGCCGGTTGCCCGGCGGAGGACGAAGGCTTTGCCGTCGACGGCCTCGCCGTCGGCGAGGCCGTCGATGGCGAGCTGGCGCCCGGCCGCGTTCTCGAGGAGCTGAAGAAGCGGACCGCACTCCTTTTCGACGAGGGCGAGGAGGATGGGAGAGGGAACGTCGGCGCGGGAGGACCAGAGCGCGTGCAGCTCGGGGAAGATCGGCGAATCGGCGAGCGCGAGCGTGGCGGGGTCGTCGGCGAAGCGTACCGCGAGGCGCAGCGGGTCGGCCGGGAGAAGCGCCCCGTCGGAAACGAGGCGCCCCTCCTCGGAGCCGAGGCGGCACGGCATCGCCCACGCGGGCGAGGCGAGGACCTCGGCCGGGGACCAGCCGCGGAAGGGAGGGAGGGAGGAGAGGAGATCGAGGGGGTTCATGTCGCTTCGCTCGCGGTTGAAAGGGTTGAAGAGGTTGAAGGGTTGAAAGGGTTGAAGAGGTTGAAGGAGAAAAGGAGCGATCCACGGACGGACGGCCTAGGCGCGGGAGCGCCGGCCGTCCGCCCCGCGGATGGCGACCGAAGTCCGCCAGGCGGGAACGCGCTCGGCGAGGAGGGTGGCGAGTTCGGGGGCGTGGGCCTGAAGAAGCGCCGCCGCGTCCGGCGTGGCGGGGTGGAAGACGACGGCCATGTCGGTGCCGGAGACGGACACCTGGACGGCGGAGCCATCGAGGACGGCGGGCCGCAGCTGGATCCGGATTTCGCCGGCGCCGCGCGCGGCGAGGTCGGGCGTGGCGAGGATTTCGGCGGCGACGGCGTCGGCCGCCTCGACGAGCGCCTGCGCGGGCGTGGCGGCCCGCGCGGCGGCCGCGGCCTCGACAGCGGCTACCGCGGCCGCGCGCACGATCGCGTCGGCGGAGATCCCCGGCGCGGCGGCGGGGGCACCCTGCGGCGCGGTGGCGGCCTTTGCCGCCTGCGCGGCGGCCGCAGAGCCCGCCGCGATGAAGGCGGCCTCGGTGGCGGCTCCGCCGCCATTCGAAGGTTCGAAGGTTCGAAGGTTCGAAGGTTCGGAACGAGTGGCCTGATGGTACGGGATTCGCGACTCCGCAGCGGCGAGGGCGGCCGCGGAATCGGCGAAGGCCGCCGATTGGGCAAGGGTGGCGGAGGCCGCGGTTGCGAGGGTCTCGCGGGTGGGCGGCGGAACGGCGGCCGCGAGAGTCGCGGCCGAGGCTTCGAGCGCGGAAGCCTGCGCGAGAGCGGAGGAGGCGGCTGCTGCGAGGGATTCGCGGGTGGCTCCCGAGGCAGAAGCCTCGGGCACAGAACCGGCTTCGCGACTGGCGGCCGGCACCTCTGCGATCTCTGCGTGCTCTGCGTGAGGAACAACCTGCGCGACGGGGGCCTCTGCGCGCTCTGCGTGAGGAACAACCTGCGCGACCGGGACCTCTGCGTGCTCTGCGTGAGGAACAACCGGCGCGACGGGGGCCTCTGCGCGCTCTGCATGAGGAACAACCTGCGCGACCGGGACCTCTGCGTGCTCTGCGTGAGGAACAACCGGCGCGGTCGGGACCTCCGCGTGTGGAAGAGTGGC
>CAMOEO010000323.1 GCA_946612175.1 uncultured Verrucomicrobiota bacterium | reverse complement strand
CCGCGCCGGCGCCGTCCACGCCGCCGACGCCCGCGCGGGCTGGACGCTCTCCGGCGTCCGCCCCGCCAACCATCCGCGCGCGCGGCTGGCCGTCGCGGCCGCGCTCTTCCGCGACCCGGAGGGGCTGCTGCGCGCGCT
This sequence comes from uncultured Verrucomicrobiota bacterium, assembly GCA_946612175.1. Classification (GTDB taxonomy): domain Bacteria; phylum Verrucomicrobiota; class Kiritimatiellia; order RFP12; family UBA3636; genus UBA3636. The sequence goes on along the minus strand of CAMOEO010000323.1, from coordinate 3,515 downwards.
GGAGGGCGTTCCGCGCGACGATCCCCGCCGCTGGGCGCGCGAGGCCGCCGCCGCGCTGCTGCGCGCCGCGCGCGGCGCCTCGGCGCTGCTGCCGCCGCCGCGCGCCGGGGTCCGCTCCCCGGCCGCGCTCGGCCCGGAGCGCGCGCGGGCGATCCTCGTCAACGTCGTCGTCCCGTTCCTCGGGCTCGACGACCCCGGCGCCTGGCGCCTCGCGTCCGAGATCCGCGGCGAGGCGCTCTCGGCCCCCGCGCGGGAGATGGCGTTCCGGCTGCTGGGCGGCGACCACAACCCCGCGCTCTACGCGGGGCGCGCGCTTCGCCTGCAGGGGCTTCTCGAACTGTGGCGCGGCTACTGCTCCGCCTCGCCCGAATCGTGCCGCACCTGCCCGCTGGCCGGTGCGCGGCCGTAGATGGTGCCCCAGAGAGGGTTCGAACCTCCGACACCCGGTTTAGGAAACCGGTGCTCTGTCCAGCTGAGCTACTGGGGCGAAAGAACGGCGTGCATTCTACGGTCGCGCCCGTCCGGTGTCAAGCCCGCGCGCGGGGCTTGAATTCGGCCGGGCGCTGCGATAGACTTATGGCCGTCTTCCGCCGCCACCGCCGGAGGCGCAGCCCTCCCGGACGGCGCGGCGCATGGAAACCGAGCACCACACATGAGCACGAAGAAGCGCCAGTTCAACATCGCCATCTGCGGGTTGGGCGGCATGGGCAACTGGCATCGCGGGACGATCACCGGGAACTGGGACAACGGGAGGCAGGATCCGGTCGAGAACCTCCATCTCGTCGGATCCTTCGACATCGATCCGGCGCGGCAGGCCTTCGCCCGCGAGCACGGCGTCGAGCCGTATCCCTCCTACGAGGCGATGCTCGCCGACCCGAAGGTCGACATCGTCACGATCGCCGTCCCCAACGACCTGCACCGGCCGCTCGCGATCGCCGCGCTCCGCGCGGGCAAGAACGTCGTGTGCGAGAAGCCCGTCACGATCTCCTCCGCCGATCTGCAGCAGATGATCGACGTGGCGGACGCCACCGGCATGCTCCTCACGGTCCACCAGAACCGCCGGTGGGACGAGGACTTCGTCTGCGCGCGCAAGGTGATCGAGGAGGGGACGCTCGGCCCGGTCTTCCGCGTCGAGAGCGCGGTGCTCGGCTGCCGCGGCATTCCGGGCGACTGGCGCCAGGAGCCGGAGCACGGCGGCGGCATGATCCTCGACTGGGGCGTGCACCTGCTGGACCAGATCTGCCAGATGTTCCCCGGGCGGCGGATCCGCACCGTCTACGCGACGGTCGACCACGTGACCAACGAGCTCGTGGACGACGGGTTCTACACGGACCTCGCGCTCGACGGCGGCGTCGTCGCCCACGTCGAGGTCGGGACGAGCCACTTCATCGGGAAGCCCCGGTGGAAGCTCTTCGGGCGCGACGGCTCCGCGGAGATCGACTGGGGGTGCAAGGGGCGCATCGTCTGCGTCACCGACCGCTCGAAGAACGACGCGGTCCCGATCCGCACCGCGGCGGGCCTCACGAAGACCATGGCCCCGCGCACGGACGACACGATCAAGGAGTTCCCGCTCCCCGAGGTGCACTGCGACATCCGCGACTACTACCGCAACGTGATGGACGCCATCGACGGCCTGGCGCCGATCGAGGTGACGATTCCGCAGGTCATGCGCGTGATGAAGCTCATGGAGGCGGTCCGCCGCTCGGCGGAGGAGCGCCGCATCGTCCCGTTCGAGGACTAGGCGCGCGCCGCCGGAACGCCGCGCGGCCGCCGGGGAACGGCAGCCGCGCGCTTCGTTCTTTCCGGGCGCCGCGCGCCGCCGCTACGGCCGCTCCTCGATCTTGCCGGAGGAGAGGCGTTGCGTCTGCGCGCCGTCCGGTGCGGGGCCGCCGTCCTGGAGCCGCGAGTCCTGGACGTAGCGGATCGCCTTCGGCCCGGCGAGCTGGTTGTAGAGAACCGAGACGCCCGAGGGAGGGCTGGTGGTGTCGGCGAGGCCGCAGCGCGCGACATCGACCGGGCAGCGCACGCGCTTGGCGAAGTTCGCCGCGTCGAAGTACCGCAGGGCCGGGCGGTACGCGGGGCGCCAGCCCGCGGCGGCTCCGAGCTCCTGCTCGGCTCCCAGGTCGCAGAGCCAGGGTGCCTCGATCTCGCAGGAGGAGACGCCGCCGTCGAGCGCCGCGACGGCGACGGCCTGGAAGCCGCCCTGTCCGCGGCCCGCCAGCGTGAGATCCTTCCCGTTCCAGCCGGGGAGCGATCGCGCGAGCCGGAGCGCGGCGAGGTCGCGGACGACCATCCCGCGGAAGTAGCAGGTGCGCGGGTCGTCGTTCTCGGCGTTGCGGAAACCGTAGCCGCCTCGGTTCCCGCCGTTGGAGACGCGGTACATGAAGTCGCGGTAGTACGCAGCGTCGCGCCCGGGCTCGAAGCCGTGCGCGTTGACGAGCAGACGGATCGCTTCCTTGTCGTGCATCCACGGTTCGGGCTTCTGTCCGCCCATTCCGTAGTCGCAGAAGTCGACGCGGATCGGAAGGCCCCCCTCCGGCGTCGCGCCCGGGGCGACGATCCAGCCGGTCGCCGGCGCGGCGTCCGCGCCGAGGGGGACGCGGAAGGTCCGTACCATGAACGCGCGATCCTTTCCGCGGAACGGCGCGGGGGCGTCGCGGACCTCGGCCGCGGCGAGGTCGGCGGCGTCCGCCTCCCGCTTCGCCTCGGCCCAGAAGGCGTCGAAGTCCTCGGGCTCGGGGAGGCTGCGGAGCGCGGAGACGTCCGCGCCGGCGCCGAGGGTGAAGGAGACGGGGCGACCGCCCGCGCGGAGCGGGTGGCCGTCGGCATCGACGAGCGTGGCGGTGGCGCGGAGGAAGCCGGGGCGGTCCATCGCGTTCGTGAGGACGAGCGCGCCATCGGGGGCGACATGGGCGATGCCGGACGTCGGCTCGCTTTCTCCGTCCTTCTCGACGGTCCAGCGAAGCCTGGCGCCATCGGGGGCGGCGTCCTGCATGGTGAATCGCATCTCGATCGGTTCTCCCGTGCGATAGGAGACGGGCGGGCGCGTCGTCTCGCCGCGAAGCGTTGCGGCGGATGCCGGGAAGGGAAGCAGGACGGGGAGAAGGAGGAGGGAGGGAATCCGTTTCATGGGGAGAGGGGAGGGCGAAGTTCGCGGGGAATTATACCGCAACGCCGTCTCTCCGCAAACCAAATTCGCCTCCGTTCCTCCCATCGGGTCCACATGCATGTTTTTGCGGCAGTTCCTTCGATTCCACCGTGCGTGATTTTATGGCGATCTTCCGTTTCCCCTCTGCATGATTGCGCGGCGATTCCTTGGTTTGTCCTCACACGAATGCCCGGCAATTCCTTCGATTCCACCGTGCGTGATTTTTTAATCTTCTTCCGCTTCCACGGCCATCTCTGCGGTGATTTTCAAGCCCGTCTGCGGCGGGTGTCCGGTGGCCGTATCCAGGGCCGTAGCGCCCGGAGCGCGGCGAGGTAGGCCTTGACGGTGGCGGCGTCCGGCCCCTGGA
>CAMOEO010000322.1 GCA_946612175.1 uncultured Verrucomicrobiota bacterium | reverse complement strand
TCTCCCTCCTCGCGCTCTGCGCGCTCTACGCCCCGCTTGTCCGGGGCCACGGCCCTGCCGCGACCGGCGACCAGCTCGCGCAGATCGCCGGTCGCGACGACTTCCACCTCTACCCGCTCGACTGCGTGATGTAGCTTGCCGTGAAAACCGCCTTGCCACAATCCCAGCATCTCCTTCGCCGCGCAAGGCGGTGGCGCCGCCTTGCGCGCGTGGCCGTGCTCGCTTCGCTCTGCGTCCCGTGCTCGGGATGCTTCACGGTCATAACTGGCTTCGGACGGGCATGGGGCGGAAGTGGGGGAATGAGCGCGGAGACGGCCCTCGTCCTCGACATCGTCACATCGCCCGTCCAGGTCGCGGCGCTCGCCGGGTACTTGATCTACGAAGTGACGGAACCCATTGCCAAAGGCGTCGTCGGCGGCGCGGTGTGCCTGGTATGGCCGCCATCCGCCCAGCGCGCCCACTACGAACGGAAATCCGCGAGCCGCCTGATCCGCTCCAATCCGTCGCTCGTCGCCGACGGCTCCTTCACGGCGGTCGGGGAGAACGGTCGCCCGACCCCGCGCACGCTCGCCTTCGCCGAAGCGCTCCGCGATCCGGAGATCCGCTTCCCGCCCGACATCCTCGAAGCGGCGGTCGAGCGCCTCCGCGCCGTTCCGCAGGCAATCCCCGCCTTCGCGCCGATCTTCGCCCGTCCGGAGCTGGACGCGGCTGCGCTGGAACGCCTGCGCCCGACCGTCGAGGAATGGAGCCGCGACTGGTCGCGCGACTGCGCCCGCCAGTTCGCGCGCAACCCCAACCTCGCGCCGCGCGACGCGCCGCCGCCCGAGCCGCCCGCCACGAGCGACGGCCTTCTCGCCGCCCTGCGCGACGATCCGACGCTCGTCCTCAAGGACAGCGTCTTTTGGTCCGCCTCCGGCCCGGAGGCCCGCGCCGCGCTCGAGGCTCTGCTCGCCGACGAATCGGCGCCCGTCCCCGACCGCGTCCTCGTCTTCCTCGGGACGATCCTCCTCGGCGGCGATCCGGACGCTGAAGCGCTCCTCCGCACGAACGAGGACGGCCGCCTCGCCGCCCCCGTCGCCCTTCGCCGCGCGCTTGCGGCGGAGCTCGCCCGTCGCGCCGCGCAACTCGACGCACGCGAGGAGAAGGCGGAGGAGGACAAACAATGAACGAACAGGTCGTCAACGACGCAGATTCCGCACCGGCATGCGAAATCTCGCCCTCCCGCGCGGAACAACCCCGCGAGGAGGCCGCAGAGGCAACGGATCAGGCCACGAAGAAAACGCCCCAGATCATTCCATCCCCTCCCTCCCGGTGGTCCTCTAGGCCGGACACCACGCCGAAGAAACGGGGCGTCGGATGCCTGACGATCGTCATCGCCTATTACGTCCTGGGACTTCTCATCTGGCAGGGCGAAAACTGGAAGGGCGAGGCTTCGGTCGTTCGAACATACATCCTCGCGCCCTTCGCGTGGCCGGTCGCAATCGCCGGCTTCGTTCCCCAGAAGGAACTGGCGCTGAGAATCGAAACGGCGCTTGCGTGCATCGGCGTCTACGGCTGGCTTCTCCGGGACTTCATCACCGCAAAGACGCGCGGCATCCTTTGGCGCAGCGCCATCCTTCTCGGCCTGTTGTTCCTTCTGTCCTTCTGCGGTTGCTGGGCGGAATTCGGCCAAGACATGGAAGGGGTCTGCTGACGCCATCCATCCTTCGCGACTATCTCTCGCGCCCTTTCAACCTCAGCAACCTCTTCAACCCCTTCAACCCATGGAGCCCATGAAATTTCCTCTCCGCCGCCGCGCAAGGCGGCTTGCCGCCCTTGCGCTGGCGGCCGCGCTCCTCTCCCTCTGCTCCGGCTGCCGGAGCATCGCGCCGGGGCGGATGCTTGATCTCGGCGACTGCGGCACGTTCGGGGTCGGAGTCGGCTATGGTCTCGACGCGACGGTCCAGGCCGGCGCGCTCGCGGAAGCGTCGCTCGGCATCGGACACTATGTCCGGTATCTCGGCTGGAACGGACACACCGGCGTCACGAAGTGGGAAAACGCGCAGCTGTCCTGTCCACCGTCGCTGTTCATGTCGGTCGTGGCGAACGGCCTGCGGGAAGACGGATGTTGCCTGCTTCCCCCGGAAACGTTCTACGCCGTTCCGGAGCCCAATCGGATGGACGCGCTCCCGCGTCCGGGGAACCGGACGCCCGCCGGGACCGAGTCCAAGCATTTCGGCTACGCCCTGCCGCTCTTGTCCGAACAGGGCCGACGCCGCACCGGCACCTTCCACAACGCCACGCGGGTCGAGGCGGAGGCGACCCTCTGCGTCGTCTCCGTCCGCGCGGGGCTCAACCCGCTCGAGATCCTCGACTTCCTCCTCGGCTTCCTCGGCTTCGACATCGCGGGCGACGACCCGCCACGCGGAGAGGAGGAGGAGAAGGAATCTCACGCAGAGAGCGCAGAGAATGCGGAGCCGTTCTCCGTGCCGAATCGGCTGCGCCTGTCCGGAACGGACGTCCCGCTCGGGGCGACCAACGAACTGGCGTTCGCCGTCGAGAAGGGCCGCCTGCCGTGCAAGTTCGCGCTGGACTGCCGGCGGCTGGAGACCGGGAGCCTCACCGTGTTCTGCGAGAACGGCCAGGCCGTGTTCTATCCGTCGAACCGGATTGACGTCGTCACGGATGGCGGAATCGAAACGATCGCCGCCGAACACCCCGTCGCGACCCTTTCGTTCGGCGAGGGCGTCAACCACGAGAAGACGCTGGTCGTCGATCCGGAGGGGCTTCGGCGGCGGCGCGAGCCGAACATCCGGACCGCCCTGCGCTGCAAGGTCGCGGAAGACGAAAAGCGGTATCTCGTGACGATCCCCATCGTCCTCTCGCACGATTGTCCTCCGACGAACGTGACGTTCCAACTCCTCTCGAACTGGTACGACTACTGACGCCCGACAACCCGCCGCGACATGAAGCCCTCCGTCACCACACCATCCCGCTTCCGCCTCGCGCGCGGCCTTTGCCGCGCCGCGCGGCGGGCCGTGCTCCTCGCGCTCGCCTGCGGCGCGGTCTCGACGCTCTGCGCCGGCTGCGCGTCGGCGTACTGGCGCGACCGTGCGAACGACCTCGGCGACATCGCGAGCGTCTCGTTCGGCGCCGGCCTCGGCGTCCGCGCGCAGGCCGGTCCTGTCGCGACGGGCCTCGGCGCGCAGATGGACGTGGCGGGCTTCCGCGGCGGGCGCTTCTTCGCCGACCGCCGCGCGTTCGACCTGGAGCCGCTCGGATGGAGCGTCGATCTGGTTTGCGCGAGCGCGAACCTCTTCGGCCTGCGTCCCGCCGACGGAACGCAGGAGCCCTTCGATCCGGACGTCGACGCCCGCGGGAAGTACCGCGGCCGGTACAACGGCTGCATCGAGGGCGCCTTCATCCCGTTCTGGCTCTTCGGCGAACCGCTGCATCCCGGCGAACACGGCGGAACGGCGGATGCACCCCCGCCGTATCCCGTCGCACCCGGGCGAGCGGCCCCCGAAGACCACTGGTCCCCCGACTGGACGCATCTCGAAATCGCCGCCGCGCTCGGTATCGGTTTTCGCCTCGGCTTCAACCCCGGCGAGCTGCTGGACTTCCTCCTCGGCTTCTTCGGCGCGGATCTCTACGGCGACGACCTCGCACGCGGAGA
>CAMOEO010000321.1 GCA_946612175.1 uncultured Verrucomicrobiota bacterium | reverse complement strand
CCATGAATAAGTCACAGCTATGTGAGCCCGCGCTGCCAAGCGCGGGTATCGCGCCTTGAACTGGCGCTGGAGGTGGTTTTCGGAGGAAAAACCCGCCAGTCCGGCGAGGGTGCCGAGCGGAAGGTGCCCCCGTTCCAGAAGCGGCAGGAGCTTCTCGAACCGCACTTCCAGAATCTCCTCCAGGATGCTCTTGCCCGTCGCCGCGCGGAAGCGCTTCTCGGCCGACCTGCGCGAGCCTCCCAGCATCGGCAGGATGTCGGAGGCGGAAATCCCCCCCCCTTCGAACGCCACTTGTCCGAAGCCCATCACGCCTCGAAAACCTGCTTGGGGCGCGCGGCCATTGCCGCACGGGCAACGGTGTGATAGCATGGGTCCCATGCCAACGATCCTCTACATCGGCTTTGACCCGAACTTCGCCCTGCTGCGGCGGCGAAGGCTTGCCGGCATCCGCCGACTGGCCAAGGCGCGCGGCTGGGGCGTCGCCACGCTCTCGCCGGAGGAAGCGTCGCCGACACGGGTGCGGCGCGAACTCGGGCGTCTTCGCCCTGTCGGCTGCGTCGTGGAGTGCTGGCTGGCGCGACACGACCTGCCGCCGCGCCTCTTCGGCACCGTTCCGGTGGTCTATTTCAACCCGCCGAACCGGCGCGAATGGCGCGGCGCGGCCTCGGTGGAATGCGACGAGGCGGCCGTGGGACAGGCCGCGTTCGCGGAACTCGCGGCAAGCCTCCCGCCGTCCTTCGCCATCGTCTCGAAGAACCCGGTGCGGCGCAGCCCCTGGGCTCGCAAGCGCGTCGCGGCGTTCCTGGACTGCTGCCGCAAGGCCGACAGGGATTGCTTGGTATTCCAGGAACGGAACGGCGAGGACGAATCCGCGCGCATGGCGCGGATGAGGCGCTGGACCGTCGCGCTGCCCCGGCATTGCGCGATCTTCGCCGTGAACGACAGCGCCGCCGCCATCGTAGCAGGAGCGCTCGCCGCCGCCGGACGCTCCCTTCCGCGCTCCGCCACGCTCGTAGGGGTCGATGCGGCGGAACTGCCGGAGGACGACCGCCCCGCCTCGGACATCTCCTCCGTGAAGCTCGATTTCGAACTCTCCGGCTATCTGGCGGCGAAGAGGATCGCGAGGACATTGGCCGCAAAGAACGCAAAGGGCGCAAAGGGAAACGATGCTTTTTCTACGTCCTTGGCGGAGGAAAAAACCGTCTTCGGCCCGCTTCTCGTGGAACGGCGGCAATCGACGCGCGGTCGCGGTCGCCGCGAGCCGTGGGTGATGGAGGCCGTCGACTTCGCCCTGGTAGCTGCCGCAGAAGACGTCCAGCCACCCATCGCCGTCGAAGTCGCCCATGCAGAAGGCGGTGACGGCGTCGGCGCGGAGGATGCACTTGCGGCTCTCGGAGAAGCCGTCCTCGCCGTTCCAGTAGACGTGGAGGTAGGAGTGGTGCGGCTGGCGCGCGGGCTTGTCGCCGTCGCCGCTCGCCTGCATCGTGTGGGAGCCGAAGAGCAGTTCGGGCCGGCCGTCGCCGTCGAGGTCGGCCACGCGCGCCGAGGCGCTCGGACCGGTGGCGAACTCCTGGCGGCGCGAGGCGTCGAAGCCGTCCGGCCCGCCCCAGAGGACGTAGGAGCGCGGGCGGATCGCCGGGAGCGCGACGTCGAGCCACCCGTCGCCGTTCAGGTCGGCGACGGCGATCCAGCGCAGGCCGCCGGCGTCCGGGCGCTTGAGCGCGGACCCCGCCACGTTGTGGCGCACCTTCGACGGGTCGGGCGGGAAGATCTCGATCTGCGCGTCGCGCCGGAATCCGTCCGGTCCGCCCCGGAAGAGGGCGAGCGCGTTCCAGTGGTCCACGACGGAGAGTACGTCGAGCCAGCCGTCGCGGTCGAAGTCCGCGACGGCCGCGCCCCAGCCGATGTCGGTTTGCAGCGTCGTCGAGCGCGCCGGCTCGAAGCCGTCCGGCCCGAAGTGGTGGACGTGGTGGCCGGGGTCGAGGTGGAAGGCGTTCTCGGAATCGTTGCAGACGATCATCTCCGGGAAGCCGTCGTCGTCGAGGTCGGCCGTCACGGTGTCCACGGCGCACCAGCCGGGGACCTCGATCCTGCGGTCGGCGCGGTAGCCGTCCGCCCCGCCGGTGTAGACGTAGACGCGGTCGTAGCCGTCGGAGCGGCGGGCGTGGTGGTTCACGAGCGCGACGCGCAGCGCGCCCTCCGGCGTGCGGAAGAGGCGGGCGCGGCGGGCGTCCTCGCCCTCGAAGCGGCGCGGCGCGGGCGGGAGGCTCCCGTCCGGGCCCAGCTCGTAGAGCAACGCGTCGTTGGTGAAGCGTCCGCCCGCGGCGCACTGGCAGAAGAGCACGCCGTTTCCGAGCGCGTCGACGTCGCAGGCGGAGCGCGTCGGGACGGCGATGCGGCGCTCCGGGAGGAAGCCCTGCGCCGAGCCGAGCCAGATCCAGCTCGTCTGGCGCGACGGGTCGTCCGGGTGCGCGGGGTCCGGCGCTCGGGCGGCGACGGCGACGTCGTCGAAGCCGTCGCCGTCGAAGTCGCCCGTCGCGGCCGCCATCGCGCGCGGAGCGTCGAGCTCGAGGACGCGCCGGAGCGTCCGGTCCGGCGCGGCCGCCCAGAAGACGAGCGACCGGGACGCCGGCTGCGTGAAGCAGACGCGGCCGCCGAGGCGGACGGCGCTGGTGAGGCGCGGCGGCGGGCATTCCTCCTCCAGCTCGGACTTGAGCCCGGCCTTTTCCTCGGGGGCGGGCCGTTCGGCGCCCGCGAGCGGCGGCGTCGAGGCGGCGCGGGCGGGGTCGAGCCCCTCCGCGCCGCCCCAGAGGACGGTGAGGGCGCCGGCCGCGTCGTCGCGGCACGCCAGGTCGTCGAAGCCGTCGCCGTCGAAGTCGCCGGCCGCGATGGCGTCGCACCGGACAGAGACGTCCGTGAAGCGGGCCCATTCGAAGCCGATCTCGCTCTGCGCGTAGACGCGGACGAAGCCCCAGCGCGGCATCGCGAAGACGATGGCCGGGCGGCCCGTGGCGTCGAACCGCCCGACGGTGCAGTCCAGCGCGCGGGGCGACTGCAGGCGGACGTGGCGGCGCTCGCCCCAGAGGCCGTCCGCGCCGCCGAAGTAGACGTCGGCGGCTGCGAAGGGCGACACCATGTCGTGGTGGCCGGCCACCACGACGTCCCGCGTGCCGTCGCCGTCGAGGTCCGCCACGGCGCCGCAGAGGGCGCCCTGGCCGGGGAGCGTGGCGAGACGCGCGCCCGTCGCGGCGTCATAGACGTAGCTGGGGGCCGATTCATGGTGCTCCTGGCAGTTGGCGAACGGGAGGTCGAAGAAGCCGTCGCCGTTCACGTCGAAGCGGTGGATGCGCTGCAGGACGCCGGCGCGGGAGACATAGAGGTTCTGGCCGGCGTTGCCGAACGAGCCGCCCCGGAACGCCTCGAAGCCCTCGACGGTCCACGGGGGCTCGGCCGCCTGCGCGGCGCCGTGCAGCGCCAGGGCGCAAAGCGCCGTTGCGGAAAGAAGGGAAAGGCGGCGAAGGGAAGAGAAATCGGGGGCGGGGTTGCGTGGACTCATGACCGGCGATTCTACCCGCTTCCGGCCCGGTCCGTGTTCGTGAAATGCAAAACAGAAGAACGCGAACGACGCCCAGGCGGATTCGTTTGCCCGCGCCGCG
>CAMOEO010000320.1 GCA_946612175.1 uncultured Verrucomicrobiota bacterium | reverse complement strand
ACCGGCCCGCGAGCAGCGCGAAGAGCTGCTCGTGCGGCGGGCTCTTGCGCACCAGCGGCGCGGCGGGCGGGTTACATCGCGGCGCGTCATTGCATGCGGCATATCCTACCACTTCGAGCGCGCTCCAAGTCAACGGATGTTTTGCTCGAACGCGCGTGAGCGCCGCGTTGCGGGATCCCGGCGCTAGGAGCGGCGCCCGTCGCGCCAGGCGCCGGGGGAGCGGCCGTAGGCGCGACGGAACGCGTTGGCGAAGTGGCTGTGGTCGTAGAAGCCGCAGGCCTGGGCGATGTCGCTTACGGTGTCGTCGGTCGTCTCGAGGAGGCGCCGCGCCGCCGCGAGGCGCTGCAGCCGGACGAACGCCGTGACGCTCGTCCCGAGAATGCCGCGGAAGGCGCCGCGGAGCTGGCGGGGCGTCATCCTCGCGCGCCGCGCCAGCCCTTCGACCGTGATCCTCTCCCCCGGGTTCTGCGCGATCCACGCCGTGACCTCGCGGATCCGCCCGTGCCACGCCGGCACCGGCTCCTCCGCCGGCGTCTGCACGAAGACGCACATCGTGCCGATGCACGCCTTCCCGGACCACACCGGATAAACGCTCTTCACGAGCCGGTCGGTGGAGTAGTCGCCCGTCGGGCTGTCCGTCACGTTCACGGCCGGTTCGCCGCTTTCGCGAACGCGCCGGTCGAGTTCCGTGTAGGCGCGGGCGAGGGGCTCGGGGAAGAGGTCGGCGCTCGTCCGGCCGATGGCGTCCTCCTCCCGCGCGATGCGGCAAAGGTCGAGGTTGCGGCGGTTGGCCGCGACGAAGCGCCCCTCGGCGTCCTTGACGTAGAAGCACGCGCCGGGGATCGTGTCGATCATCGCGAGGGCGGAGCGCAGGTTCCGCCCCGCCTTGCGGAAGAAATGTTCTTGGAAACACCGTTTTTCGTCGGACGTCATGGTGCGCCGCCTCCTTTCCTTTTGGAATGCGCTCCGTGGAAGATTTGTGCCAAATCATACACAAAACCGTCCCGGACGTACAAGACGCCCGCCGGGGCGTTTGGGAGAATCGTCGGCGTTCCCGCGAAGACCGTTCGCCGAAACCCCGCCACAACCCCGCCATGACACACCGCGAATTCCCCGCCGGAAAGGATCCGGCCTTCCTGTTCGGCTGCGGCCGCTTCCGCATGGAGCCGGACCTGCTCGAACGCAGTGCCGAGGAGATCCTACGCTTCGGGCGCAGGCCGCTCCTCGTGTGCGACGACAACTCGCACGCCGTCGCGTTCGACAAGGTGGCCGCATCGCTCGCCGCCGCGGGCGTCGAGCTCCGCGAGCTGCGCCACAACGGCTTCTGCTGCCGCGACGACGCGCTCGCCTACGCCGAGACCGGCGCGCTCGAGGGCGTCGACGTCGTGCTCGGTTGCGGCGGCGGCGTGATCTGCGACTTCTCCAAGTGCATCGCGCATCTCGCCGGTGCGCCGCTCGTCACGATCCCCACCAGCAGCGCGCAGTGCTGCGCCTTCACGCCGATCGCCGTCTGCTACACGCGCGAGGGTCGCTACGTCTCCACCTCGCACTTCCCGCTCGAGATCGCGTCCGCCCTGCTCGACACGACCGTCCTCTCGCGCCAGCCGCCGCGGCTCCTCGCCGCCGGCGCGCTCGACGCGATGGCGAAGAAGATCGAGCTGGCGTTCTGGACGCAGCTCGACGGGATGGACCCCGCCGGAGCCGCCGGCGCCTCCGCCGCGTCCGGCATCGCCGCCGCGATCTCCGACTTCATCTACGCCGACCTCGACGCGAAGGTCGACGCGGCGCTCGCCGACCTCGCGAAGGGCGAGCCCACGCCGACGCTGCGCGACGTGTTCTTCGACTCCATCGTGGGGGCGGGCATCGTCTCCGGCATCGCCGGCGGCTCGAAACAGGTCGCGCTCGCGCACCGCTTCTACTTCTTCGCGCGGCAGCGCGATCCGGCGACGGGGCGCCGCTTCACGCACGGCGAACTCGTCGCCGTGGGGCTCGTGATGCAGCACGCGTACAACGGCAGGCCCGACGAGGCGGCGGCGCTCGCCGCGCGCCTGCGCGGCTGGGGGCTCGCCGCCTCCGTCGCCGAGCTCGGCCTGCCCGTCGGCCCCGGCGAGCTCGACGCCTGCGCGGACTTCATCTCCGGCACCAAGACGATGAAGGCGGCGGTCGCCATCGACCCGGCCGCGCCGGCCCGGCTCCGCGACGCGCTCAGGGCCGTGTTCTAGCATTCCTAGAAGCCCTAGAATCCAGGAATCCCCAATGGCGCTTGCGTTCACGGCCACCTCCGACCGCGACCCGCTCTCCTACCGCGCGGGCGAGCCGATGGTCTTTTCCTTTCGCGTCTCGGACGCCCCCGCCGGCGCCCGCATCCGCTGGCGCCGCACCGGCGACGACGGACGGACGGAATCGGGTGAAGCCGCCATTGCCGCGCACGGCGCGGCCCCGTCGTTGCCGCGCACGGCGCGGCCCGTCATTGTCGGTGGCGAGGCGGACGACGCCCGCCTCGCCACCGCCATCGACCGCCCCGGCTTCGTCCGCATCGAGGCGGAGCTGCTCGACGCCGGCGGCGCGCCCCTCGCGCGCTTCGACGGCGGCGCGGGCGCGGACGTGGACGCGATCCGCGCGGACGCGCCGGAACCGCCGGACCTCGACGCCTTCTGGGCGGGGCGCAAGGCGGCGCTCGACGCCGTCCCGATGGACGGCGCGACCTGCGCGGAGATCGAGAGCCCGCGCGCCGGCGTGCGCGTCTTCGAGGTCGCGGTGCCATGCCCGGGCGGGCGGCCGAGCACGGCGCTACTCTCCGTTCCGGCCGCGGGCGGGCCGTTCCCCGCGTTCGCGCGCTTCCGCGGCTACGAGACGAGCTGGAGCCCGACCGCCTACAACACCCCGCCGCCCGCGGAGCTGCGCGACGACGCGCTCGTGCTCTTCGTCTCCGCGCACGGCTTCGCCTTCAACCGCGAGCCGGCGTACTACGCGGCGCTCCGCGAGGCAAGCCGCTCGAACGGCCACGACGTCGCCTTCGACCCCGCGCAGAACGCCGACCCCGCCACGGCGTATTTCGGCGGGATGTCGTGGCGCGTCCTGCGCGCGCTCCAGTGGCTCAAGCGCCGCCCGGAGTGGGACGGCCGGTCGCTCACCGTCTTCGGCGGCAGCATGGCCGGCCTGCAGTCGATCTGGGCCGCGGCGCTCGACCCCGACGTCACCGAATGCCGGCCGCGCATCCCGTGGTGCTGCAACCTCGCCGGCCCGGCCTCCGGGCGCGCGCACGGCGACTGGTTCGTCCCGTGGGTGCCGGCGCTCGGCTACTACGACCCCGTGCACCTCGCGCGGCGCATCCCCGCGAGCTGCCGCGTCGTCGTCCCGCAGGCCGGCCTCGGCGACTACGTCTGCCCGCCCTCGGGCGTGATGGCCTTCTACAACGCCCTCGCGTGCCCGAAGCAGATCGCCTTCGTCCAGGGCGCGACGCACTTCTCCTTCCCCGAGGAGCCCGCGCAGATCTCGCGTCGTTCCGCGCCCGCCTCCGGTGGGGAAAACGGACGCGCCGCGAACCTTTCCCGACGAGCGATCCGCTGACCGCTTCCTTCCGATTCCTTCGGCCCGGCGGCGCTAGCGCCGGCGGGCGCTGCCCATCCCGAGGAAGGGCAGCACCAGGAGCGTCAGCG
>CAMOEO010000319.1 GCA_946612175.1 uncultured Verrucomicrobiota bacterium | reverse complement strand
TGACCGCACGGACGTCGACCGGGGCGGGGGGCTCCTCGGGATCGGCGGCGGGGGAGGGGGGCGACGGTGGCGCGGGGGGCTCCGCCGCGACGGGGGCCGCGGGGGCGGAAACGGGAGGCGGAGGCGTCGCGGCGGGGGCGCCCCACGGGCGCACGGGATCGTCGTCGAGCGGACGCGGAGGCGGAGCGGCGGGCGCGGGGGCCGGAGCCGGCGCGGGCGGCGGCGGGACCGGCGCGGGCGCGGGGCGGGCGGCGACCGGCGGCGGTGCCGGGGCCTGCGCCGCCGCGACCGGGGCGGAAGCGGGCGCCGTCGCGGAGGCCGGCGCGGCGGAGCGCTCGAGGGCGGCGAGCTTGCGGAGGATGGTCTCCAGGTCGACGAGGTGCGAGGCGCGGGCGCAGCGGATGAGGGAGGTCTCGACGAGGGTGCGCTGGGAGAGGGCCAGGCGGAGCGTGCCGTCGAGGCGGACGAGCTCCTCGACGATGGCGAGGACCGCGGAGGGCGTCGTGAGGGCCGCATGGCGGACGAGCGTCGCGCGCTGGCCCTCGGTGAGGTCGAGGCTCGACATGTCGCCCTTGAGCTCGATGCAGACGAGCAGGTTGCGGAAGTGGTCGATCAGCTCCGCGTTGAGGCGGCGCAGGTCCTTGCCGGAGCGGTCCAGCTCGTCGAGACGCGAGAGGACGCGGGCGATGTCGCCGCGCAGGACGCCCTCCGCGAGGTCCTCGATGATGGCGCGGGAGACGAGGCCGAAGACCCCGAGCACGTCCTCCTCGGCGATGGTCTTCCCGGTGAAGGCGATGATCTGGTCGAGCGCGGACTCCGCGTCGCGCATGCCGCCGTCGGCGCCGCGCGCGATGGCGAGCATCGCGTCCTCGTCGATCGAGACGCCCTCCGCGTCGCAGATCTTGCGCAGCTGGCCGCAGATGTCGGTCTGCGAGATCCTGCGCAGGTCGAAGCGCTGGCAGCGGGAGAGGATCGTTCCGAGGACCTTGTCCGGCTCGGTGGTGGCGAAGATGAACTTGAGGTAGGGCGGCGGCTCCTCCAGCGTCTTCAGGAGCGCGTTGAACGCCGCCGTCGAGAGCATGTGCACCTCGTCGATGTAGAAGACGCGGAACTTGCCCTCCACGGGGGCGTTCTGGACCTGGGAGATGATGCGCTCCTGGACGTCCTCCACCTTGTTGTTGGAGGCGCCGTCGATCTCGACCACGTCGAAGGACGAGCCGCTCATGATCGCCCGGCACGCGGGGCACTGCCCGCAGGGGTGCACGGTCGGGCCGTGGACGCAGTTGAGCGCCTTCTCGAAGATGCGGGAGAGGGTGGTCTTGCCCGTGCCGCGCGGACCGGCGAAGAGGTACGCCTGCGCGATCCGCCCCTTCTCGATGGCGGAGCGCAGCGTGCGGACGACGTGGTCCTGCCCGACGACCTCCTCGAAGGTCTGCGGGCGCCATTTTCGGGCGATGACTTCGTACGACATGGGGAAACTCCTTGGAAGGCTCCGGATTATACGGGTTTCGGGCGTCCGAATCAAGGACACTTTCGGCTTTCGCATTTCGTCGTTTTCTGCTATTCTCGTCCCCATGCGACAACGATTCGACGACAAGGGCCCCAACCTCCTCTTCCTCGGCGCGGCGGTGATTGTGCTTTTCGGCATGATCTGGCTCTCCTGCCACCAGAACGAGTTCATCCGGGCCTTCACCCCGCCGTCCGCCTCCCCGTCCCCGACCTCCCCGTCCCCCGCTCCTTCCCCCTCCGCCCCCTGACCCTCTGCATCGTCCCTTGCGCATTGCGCATTCCTCGTTCCGCACCGCCCATGCGTCGCCTCCTCCTTCTCCTTCCCCTCCTGCTCGCCGTCGGCTGCGGCCGCGAGCATCCCGCCACGCCGCCGCCCGTCCGCGGCGCGCTGCTCGTCACGGTCGAGGGCGCGCTGCCCGACTTCTCCGCCGAGGGGTTCGCCTTCCGCTCGGAGGACGTTTCGCCCGTCTCGCCCGAGGTGCTGCCGTCCGCCGCGTCGGTGCTCACCGGCCGGATTCCGCCCTGGCACGGCCTTCGCGTCGACGGCGTCGGAGCGCTCGACCCCGCCACGCCGACGCTCGCCACGCGCTTCCGCGACAAGGGCCACGAGTGCGCCGCGTTCCTCTCCGACATCGCCCTCTCGTCCGTCCACGGCCTCGCGAACGGCTTCTCGGCCTACTCGGTCGCCATCGCGCCGACGAACCGCGCGACGCGCTTCCACCGCACGTCCGCCGAGGTGTGCGCCGAGGCCCGCGACTGGCTCGCGAAGCGCCCCGCCGGCGCGCCGCCCGCCTTTGTCTGGCTCCACCTCTCGCCCTACGCCGGGCTTTCCCCGACCAACGCGCCCGCGCTCGCGGCCGCCGGCGCGGCGGCGGCCGCCGCGCTCGAGCCGGTCGTCCGCTCGTTCGCGCCGGAGAGCCCCGTCCTCGTCCTGCCGCTCTTCGGCCTCGGCTCCGACCCGGACGTCCGTGGCCTTGACCTCTCCGACCCGGCCTTCCTCGGCATCCGTGCGTCGTTCAGCGGGCTCCCGTTCGCACCCCTCCCCGGCGAAACCGTGAGCGGCGCGCCCGCGTGGTTCGGCGTGTCCAGCCAGGACGCGCGCGTTGCCGGCGACTGGTGCGAATCGCTCGTGCCGTGGTACGCGTTCCGCCTCCCGCCGCTCCTTCGCTCCCACCAAGACCTCGGTGCGACGGTCCTCGACGGCCTCGGCGGCGACCCCGTCGCCGTCCCGCTCGCGCACCAGAACGCGATGGCGGTCCAGCGCGCGAACGGCCACCTCGGCGAAGGGCTCGTCCCGCCCTACACCAACGGCGTCTACGTCTACTGGTTTCCCTACGGCGACGACCAACGCCGTCCCTTCGCCTACCGGTCCGGGCAACCCGGCAAGGACCTCGCGGAGGACTGCGACCCGGCTGCCGGCCGCGCCCGCATCGAGCGCTGGCGCGCCGCCGTGTCGGCGCTCGCGACGAACCGCGTCGCCGCGCTGCGGGCGCTCGTCGCGAGCGACCCGGACGTCCCGCTCTTCCACCACGAGCTGGGGGAGGCGCTGCTGCGCGAGAAGGACTTCACGGGCGCGTGCAACGCGTTCGCCGCCGCCTCCCGTCTCGGCTGGAACATGGTGCTCGCCAACCGCCTCCAGGCGCGCTGCCACGCCGCGATCGGCAACATCCCGGCGGCGATCGACCGCGCGGAGGCCGCGTTCCTCGTGAACGAGGGCGATCCCGTTCCGCGTCGCGAGCTGGCCGAGCTGCTGCTGCGCACCGGCGCCGCGCTGCTCTCCTCGGGCAGCCCCGCGGAGGCGAAGGAGTGCCTCGACCGCGCGCTGCTGCTCGCGCCCGGCCACCCCGGCGCGATCCTCGAGGAGGCCCGGCTCGAGCTTTCCGCAGGGCAGACCAACGCCGCCGTCGCGCGCCTGCGCCGCCTCGTCCGCGAGCATCCCGGAAACAAGGCCGCGCAGGGGCTCCTGCGCTCGCTGGGACAATGAAGCGCGCGCTCGCCGCCGGCTTCCTTCCGCTCCTCGCCCTCGCGCAAGGCGAGGCGCTCTTCGACGACACGCCGAGCGAGAAAGCCTCCGCGCCCGCCTCCGCGCCCGCCTCCGCGCCCTTCTCCGAATGGGACGGGATCACGCAGCTCTTCCCCCGGCCGGTCGTCACACCTGTTTCTCACGCG
>CAMOEO010000318.1 GCA_946612175.1 uncultured Verrucomicrobiota bacterium | reverse complement strand
CGAAACGGCCCCCGCCGGAACGCAACAAATACGCAACAAATTCGTGCGTGTTTTTTCCGCTTCGCAGTGGTAGTATTGGTGAGTTTCGATTTCCCACTAATTTCCCACTGTTTTTCGGTTCCGTTGTGGTAGGATGGTCTCCCGTCGGCCCCATCCAGTCCCTCCACGACCATGAAAAACGCCGCTCTCCTCCTTCTCGTACTTGCGCTCTTGCCCTGCACGGCATCCTCGGAGCGCCCGGCCGCCCCGCAGCCGGATTGGGCGGAGTACGTCCGCACCAACGCCGCCGCCGCGAGCGAGGCCGACTTCCGCGACCGCGCCCTGCTTCCCCTTCTGCGCGCCGAGACGCTCGACCGGTTCGAGCCCCCCGCCTCGTGGTTCGCCGGGCTTGCGGACGAGGCCCGCGCCTATGTCGAGGACGAGCTGCGCCTCGCGTGGGAGGGCCCCGCGCGGATGACGGACCGCCCGAACGAGGATTGGGGCCGCGCCTACGATTTCACCGTGAAGGAGGGCTCGCGCGATCCGTTCCTCGCCTGGATGTCCGTCGTCGGCCAGCACAAGTGGCACTGGGACGACAAGGCCCGCGCGCAGCTCGCCGCCCTCGAGGCCGACCTCGCCGCCCTCCCGCCGGAGACCGAGCCCTTCCGGCACCTCCTCGCCGCGCACGCGCGCCAGCTCCTCGACCCCGCGGAGAACCACGCCCGCGCGCTCTGCGCCGCCGCCGTGCGCTGGGCCGAGTCGCACGCCGCGCATCCGGACCGCTCCGAAGCGGTCCTGCGCGTCCTCGCGCAGTTCGTCGACACCGGAAACCCCGCGCTCGTTCCCGCCCTTCTCCGCTCCTCCGCCGACCCGTGGATCGCCTTCGCGCTCGGCGGAGACGCCGCCGTCGCCCGTGCACGCGAAGCCTATGCGCCCCAGGCCCGCGACGAAGCCCTCGACCTTGCCGCCGCATCCTACCGCCGCGCGTGGGAGCTCCACCCCGAGTTCCCGCAGGGCGCCGCGGGGATGGCGGTCGTCTGCGGACTTCGCCGCGACCGCGACGGGCTCCGCCTCTGGTTCGCGCGCGCCGCGGAGGCCCGCTTCGATCTCGTCCGGCTCCATCTCGATTGCGGCCTCTATTTCGCTGATCCAGCCTCGCGGCGCGCCCACGAGGACGTCTGTCTCGAACTTGCCGGCGAAAGGCCGGGCACGATGCTGCCCCTCTGCGGAATGGCCGCCGTCATCCGCGAACTCAACGCCGGCGGAGACGTCGCCGCCTCTCTTCTTTCGGATCTCGACCGCCTCGCCCGCGTGGAGGCCGGGCTCGAATCGGTTGCGCGAAGCGCCGATGCCACGCGAAGCCTCCGATGGGCCGCCGCGGAGCTGGTTGCCGTCCTGCGCGAGCGGCGCGGGGACGTCGACGGCGCGTTGCGGGCCTGCGATGCGGCGCTCGATCCCGTTGCCGACGGATTTCTGCCGGCCCGTGTCGCGGGAACGTTCGCCGCAAACGTCCATCTCGGCGGCGTTTCGGGCCCGAACAGGAATCTCGTCCTCCCGGTTCTTGAACGCTTCGACAGGGGCGATTTCGAGGGCGTGCTCGGAGGCTGGGAGGAGGTTTGGCGGCATTGCATCGGCGCCACGCGCAACGAGCGGCGTTTTTTGGCGGATCTCGCCGTCCGGTCCTTCCTCCGGGCCCGTTTCGATCATGGCGAGGCTCGCTTTGTCGGTGTTTTCGAGAAAGGCGTGTTCTGCGACTGGTTCGGATACGGAACAACGAGGGGAAACGGTTGGAAACTGGAGAACGCTACGGATGGCGGAACGGCCGTTGCGCCCGGCTCGGGTCCCATTCGCGCGATCGAGTGCAGCCATTCCCTGCCCGCCGTTGTCGAAATCGACACGGAATTCGAAGTCCTTCCCGGCGAAGACGACCACGCGCTTTTTGCCTTGCGCTTCCTTCCGGCCGACGGCTTCGTCGGTCGGCTTCGCGGCACCCAGCCGCCGTTGTCGTTGTCGCCTTTGACAACGGGAAACCTCGCGGTCCGTCTGGGCTCGTCGGGCGAGCCCGAGGTCGACAAGGGCTGCCGCGCCGGCTTGCTCGCCGAACGAATCGTCCCGAGCCCCCAAGGTCCGCCCGACGCCCCGCGCCGCATCCGCCTTCGCGCCGTCTTCGGCGACGGTCACGTCGCGCTCCATCTGGGGGACGACCCCGAGTCCGTCCTGTCCGAACCTTGCTCCGCCTTCGGGCCCGCCGCGATGCCGAACGGCGGAAAGCTCGTCTTCTTCGGCCGCGGCGTCCGGTTCCGCGGCTTCTCCTTCCGGAAGCCTTCGCCGCCTCCTCCGGAGAAAGGAGGAGCCGTGCCATGAGTCCGCGCCTTGTCCTCCTCGGCGGCTTCTCCGCCGACTATGCCTCCGCCCTCCGGCGCGCCCTTCCTCGGCACAACGGCTGGGAGCCGCGCGCCGTGCCGGACGCCATCGCCGTCGTCGCCGCCCTGGCGATTCCGCCGGCGCCCGTCTTCGTGGTCCTCGACGCCGCCGCGCTCGGTTCCGCGAACCTTCCCGCGCTCTGCCGCGCCGTGCGCCGCGCGGCGCCTCCGCCGGCCGCGGTCCGCATCGAAGTCCTCCTGCCCGCCCTTTCGCCCGCCGCCGTCCGGGCCGCCTACGCGGCCGGCGCCGACGAATGCCGCGCCGGGCCGGTCTCCGCCGCGACGCTCGCGCTCTTCGTCCTCGCCAAGGCGCCGCCTCCGGACGAAGCCGCCTCCGACGGTTTCCTCTTCGATCCCGCCACGGGCGTCGCTCGGGTCGGCGGGAGTCCCCTCTCCCTTACGCCCACCGAGCTCCGGCTTCTCCGGGAGCTCGTCTCGCGGCCGGGGACCGTGCTCTCGCGCAAGGAGCTTCTGCTTGCATCGCTCGGCGCCGAGGCCGGAAGCGTCCAGCCCCGCGCCATCGATAGCGCCGTCGCCGGGCTGCGCGCCAAGCTCGGACCGGCCGGCTGGCGCCTCGAGACCGCCTGGGGCCGCGGCTACCGCTGGAACGCCTCCGCCCGCCCCCCGCTCGGCGCGCGGCTCGTCCGCCGCCGTGCCCGCGTGGCGGGCTCGGGCGTCCTCGCCATCGTCCTCGCTCTTCTCGCCGTCCGCGCGTTCCGTCCTGTCCCGCCGCCCGTTCTGCCGTCATCTCCGCCGTCCGATCCCGTCGCCCGCGCGCTGCTCGACGCATTCGAGACCCCCAATCCGCCCGCCGTCGACGTCGCCCGTCCGAAAACGGAGGAAGATGACGATTTTTCCGCCTTTTCCACGGGCTGAACGCCTCCGAAATTTCCCACTAATTTCCCACTGTTTTTTTCCGCCGTTCTGCTATCTTGTATTTCGCCGGGGTGATCATCGGCCCGTTGCCGGTCTTCCGCCCCCTCCGAAACAACAAGAAGGAACGACATGAAAACACGCGCCCAAGCACGGTTTCGGCGACTTCTCGCCGCCGCACTCCCGCTTCTCCTCGCGCCCGTCCCGGCGCTCCTTGCGCAGTCCGCATCCGTCCTCGCAACGCCCGAGGACGTCCGCGGCCTGCTCCGCGACGCCCAGGCCTCGGCGCTGCCGTCCGCGCCAGTTTCTCAATCGCAGAGGAGCCCATCTTATTATGTTTCCATACTCAATGGGTGGAAAACGGAAAACAATGCTTTTCAAGCGAAAGACGAGGGTGACGGAG
>CAMOEO010000317.1 GCA_946612175.1 uncultured Verrucomicrobiota bacterium | reverse complement strand
CGGACGAGCCCGAGCCGCCGGTGCAGTTCGTCGTCGAGCGCGCGGAGGGTCGGGCGGGGCAGCGCGGCGAGGAGCGCCGCAGCCTCCAGTCGGGGTTTCGCGAGCGCGGCCCGACGGGCACGGGCCGGAGCCGGGCGATCCGGCGCGTGGATCGCAAGCAGCTCCTCCGCGGTACCGGGCTCGTCGAGCCCGCAGGCGAGGCGGAAGCGCTCCGCAAGGCGCTTGTACGACATCAGCGCCTTGTAGTGCGGCAGGAGTTCGGACGCGTTTTCCGCGAGCCAGCCGCGGATGCCGGGCGCGCGCCCGACGATGGAGCCGTCGGCGTCGCGCTGGTACGAGGCGTCGACCGCGGGCTCGAGGTCGGCCATGAGCGAGCCGAGCAGAATGCGCTCGGAGAGCGAGTCGCGGGAGCGTTCCCATGCGGCGAGGAGCGCGTCGGGGGAGGGCGGCGGGAAGACGGAGGCCATGCGCCGGCGCCGCAGCGCGCGACGGCGGCGGGCGTCTGCGGCGAGGGCGCGCGCACGGCCGCGGGCTTCGGCGCGGGAGAGCAGGTGGCCGAGGCCGAGCCCGAGGCCGGAGAGCGCGAGAAGGCCGAGCGTGACGGGCCAGTAGAGGATGGCGACTTCGAGGAGTCCGATCGAGAGCATTCCGTAGTAGCGGTCCTCCGTCGCGGGGGAGAACAGACCGGAGTAGATCGCGTCCGGCTCGCGGTCGGCGCGCCAGCGGTAGCGGGAGTGCGGAGAAGTTCCGTAGGGCATGAGAAAAGAATAGCACGGGAAACGGGGGAAAATCAAGAGAAAAATAACTCTTGAAATTGCAATAGAAAAATTAGGTAGAATTCGGAGGCGCGCTGGGGCGGCTTCGAGATGGGCGGATCCGGGATGGGCGGCTTCTGAATGGGGGAATCCGGGATGGGCTGCTTCGGGATGGGCGGATCCGGGATGGGGGGATCCGGGAGGCGGGCTAGTCCGCCTTCGGGCCGAGGGCGCCGAAGCGGCAGAGCTGGTCGCAGAGGCCGCAGCCGATGCAGGTCACGGCGTTCACGCGCGGGCGGGCCTTTCCGTCCGCGCCGGGGGCCGCGAGCTCGAGCGCGGGGCAGCCGCAGCGCAGGCAGGCCTTGCATCCGACGCATTTCGCCGGATCGATCGCGCGGGGCGGGCCGAGGCGCTTCTTCGTGTGCAGGGGGCAGGGCGCGCGGGAGATGACGAGCGAGGGCTCCGGCGCGGCGATCTCCTCCTGGAGCGCCGCGACGGTCTGCGCCTGGTCGTAGGGGTTGACGACGCGGATGCGCTCGACGCCGCAGGCGCGGGCGATGCCCTCGATCGATGCGGCCTTCGTCTCCTCGCCAAGAAGCGTCACGCCGGTGCCGGGATGGTCCTGGTGGCCCGTCATCGCGGTGATGCGGTTGTCGACGACGACGAACGTCGCGGCGCTCTTGTTGTAGACCGCGTCGAGCAGGCCCGTGATGCCGCTGTGGAAGAACGTCGAATCGCCGACGATGCCGACGACGGGCTTCCTCTCGCCCGCCTTCTGCATGCCGTGCGCCATCGTGAAGCCGGCGCCCATGCAGAGGATCGTGTCCGTGCGGGAGAGGGGAGGGAAGGCGCCGAGGCTGTAGCAGCCGATGTCGCCCGTGACGATCACGTCGAAGCGCGTGAGCGCGAGGAACAGCCCGCGGTGCGGGCATCCGGGGCAGAGCATCGGCGGGCGGGCGGGGAGGTCCGCCGCCTCGGGGCCGGGGGCGGGGAGGGGCGGGAGGGCGAGCTCCGGGAAGAGCGCGCGGCGGACCTCATGGAGGCGCGCGGGCGTGAGCTCGCCGCAGCGCGGGACGACGTTCTTGCCGTCGCACGCGATGCCGAGCGAGCGGACGCGCTCCTCGAGGATCGGGTCGCCCTCGTCGATCACGAGCAGGCGGTCGACCGACGCGGCGAACTCGCGCAGCAGCGCGTCCGGGAACGGCCAGCCCCAGCCGATCTTGAGCACGGAGGCATCGGGGAAGACCTCGGCCGCGTGGAGCGCCGTGATGCCGTGGGAGACGATGCCGAAGGCGCGGCCCGGGCGGCGGACGACCGTGTTGAGGTCCGAGGCCGACGCCTCGGCGGCCTGCGCGTCGAGGCGCTCCTCGACCTTGCGGCGCAGCACGCGCCCGTAGATCGGCAGCGGGACGAACTGCGGGACGTCGCGCTCGAAGCGAGTCTCGTTGCGGGGGCGAGGCTCGCGCTCCTCGACGAGGGCGCGGGAGTGGGCCACGCAGGTCGTGGTGCGGAGGATCACGGGGCAGCGCCACTTCTCCGAGAGCTCGAAGCCGCGCACGACGAAGTCCCGCGCCTCGCGGGCGTCCGCGGGCTCGAGGCACGGCACCTTCGCGAGGCGGGCGTAGTGGCGGGTGTCCTGCTCGGTCTGGGAGGAGTCCTGGCCGGGGTCGTCCGCGACGACGACCACCATGCCGCCGCGCACGCCGACGTAGGAGAGCGTCATGAGCGGGTCGGCCGCGACGTTGAGCCCGACGAGCTTCATCGTGACGAGCGTGCGCGCGCCGGCGATCGACGCGCCGGCGGCCGCCTCGAGGGCGACCTTCTCGTTGGGGGACCATTCGGCGTAGACGCCCTCGTCCTTGTAGAGGGCGAGGTTCTCGAGGATTTCGGTGGACGGCGTGCCGGGGTAGCCGAACGCGGCCGTCACGCCGCCCTCGAACGCGCCCCGCGCGATCGCCTCGTTTCCGGTGAGGAGCTTCTTCATGCCGCGGATTCTAGCATGCCCCGCCTCGCGCGGCAACCGTTCCTCCGCGCGCGTAGCGGCGGCGGGGGCGGCGCGCCTCACGAACGGGGCGGCGCGGAGGCGGGGGTCCAGCCGGCGGCGTCGAGCGTATCGGCGAAGGCGAAGAGGGCATGGTCCTCGTCGGCCGTCGTGCGGCCGTCGGCGAGGACGGCCGCGCGGCAGGCGTCGAGGAGGCCCTGCTTGGCCGCGGGCGCCAGGTCGCGCAGGCGGTCGAGCGCGTCGCCGAGGGCATCGGGGGAGAGGGGCGGCGCGGGCTCGGCGGGGAGGCGGCCGAACGCGGGCGGCAGGGCGGCGAGGCCGCGCGCGAAGGCCGCCGCGCGCGCGGCGGGGTTCTCGGCACCGAACTCGGCCAGCGCGAAGAGCAGGGTCCGCGCCTCGTCCGCGCGCTCGGCGGGGGCGGCGGAGCCGGACGGCGGCGGCGGGAGGAGCCGGTTGCGGAAGAGCCGCCCGACGGCGAACTCGAACGGCGTCACGGCGCCGTCCGCCTCGACGAGCCGATCGAGCAGGCCGGCGAGCGCCTCGCGGGCGCGGAGCGGCTCGCCGCGGAGCGCGGAGGCGGCGATCTCGCACCAGGCGCGGCGCGCGCGGGGCGTGAGCGCCGCGAGGCGGCCGTGCCAGCCGAGGGCGCGCGCGGCGAGGTCCGGATGGTCGGCCTCGACGGCGCGCAGCGCGGCGAGCTGCGCCTCGCGCGCCGGCCCCTCGGCGCGGTCGAGCAACGCGCCGCAGAGTGCGGCGGGCGCCTCGGCGGGGGAGCGCAGCTCCGCGGGGACGGACCCCGGAAGCGGCGGCGGCCCGGGCTCCGCGCACGGGTTTGCGATCGGAACGCCGCCGCCCCCTGGCGAGGACGAGGCCGGCGGGGAGTCGGTCGCCGGGGCGTCCGCGGGGGAGGGATCGGGCCGCGGCGGCTCGGGCGG
>CAMOEO010000316.1 GCA_946612175.1 uncultured Verrucomicrobiota bacterium | reverse complement strand
GTGCTAGAATCCCCTGTTCGTACGAGAGCCCGGCCCTCCCGCCCCTCTCCCCCCTCCCACCTTCTCGACCATCCGGATGCTCCCGGCCTCCGGACCATCCAGACCCAAAGACCCAAAAACCACCCATGTCCACCATCGTCATCGTCGGCTCCGGCATGATGGGAAGCGCGCTCGCCTTCCCCGCCCGCGAAAACGGAAACACCGTCCGCCTCGTCGGCTCCCCGCTCGACGGGGAGATCATCGACGCCTGCCGCGCCACGAACCGCCACCCCAAGTTCGCGAAGCACTTCCCCGAGGGCATCCCGCCGTTCCCCGCCGGCGTCGAGTTCTACAAGATCGAGGAGCTCGACCGCGCGCTCGAGGGCGCCGACCTCGTGATCGGCGGCGTCTCGAGCTTCGGCGTGGACTGGTTCGGCGACGAGCTCCTGCCGCGCATCCCGGTCTCGGTGCCCGTGCTCTCCGTCACGAAGGGCCTCTTCGACTCGCCCGACGGCAAGCTCCTCACCTACCCGGAGCTCTGGCGCAAGCGCCTCGCCGCGAAGGGCATCGTCCGCGACATCTGCGCGATCGGCGGCCCCTGCACGAGCTACGAGCTCGTGGCGCACGACCAGACCGAGGTCGCGTTCTGCGGCGCCAGCCTCCCGACGCTGCGCCGTATCCGCGCGATGATGGCGACGCCCTACTACCACATCTCGCTCTCCACCGACGTCACCGGCATCGAGAGCGCCGTCGCGCTCAAGAACGGCTACGCGCTCGGCATCGCGCTCACGGTGGGCCTCAACCAGAAGGAGCGAGGGCTCGAGAGCGGCCTGCACTTCAACAGCCAGGCCGCGGTCTTCGGCCAGGCCGCCAAGGAGATGTCGCGCCTCCTCGACCTGCAGGGCGCCGGCACGCTCGACAACCTCTGCGTCGGCGTCGGCGACCTCTACGTCACCGTCTACGGCGGCCGCACGCGCGAGGTCGGGATCCTGCTCGGCCGGGGCCTCTCGATCGGCGAGGCGAAGGCGGCTCTGAAGGGCGTCACGCTCGAGTCGCTCGTCGTCGCGGAACGCGTCGGCCGCGCGGTCAAGGCGCGCATCGCCACGGGCGAGCTGCGCGCGGAGGACTTCCCGCTTCTCCTTCACATCGACCGGCTCCTCGCCGGCCAGGGCGAGGCGGCGCTCCCCTGGGAGCGCTTCACGTTCGAGGCGGTCGCGGAATCCGCGCCCGCCGCCCCGGTCGCGCCGGTTCCGGCGCCGTCCGCCGCCGCCCCCGCCCGCGAGCATCCGCTCGTCCTCGCCCACCGCGGCGGCCTCGACGACTACGACGACAACGCCGTCGGCGGCTTCGCCGACGCCCTCGCGCGCGGCATCCTCGGCGCCGAGACGGACGTGCAGCTCTCCAAGGACGGCGAGCTGGTCGTCATGCACGACGACACGGTGGACCGCACCACGAACGGCACCGGCCGCGTGTGCGACATGACGATCGCGGAGCTCACCGCGCTGCGCCTCAACCGCTCGGGCGAGAACGTCCCGACCTTCCGGCATTTCTGCGAGGTGTACCGCGGCCGCGCGGACGTGGACGTGGAGATCGAGATGAAGGTGCGCGACGAAGGCATGCCGCCCGAGCGCCTCGACCGCTACGTCCGGCTCCTGCACGACCAGGCGGTCGAGTGCGGGCTCGTCGAGGGCACCTACGCCTTCACGAGCTTCTCCGTCCCGACGCTGGAGCGCTTTCGCGAGCTCTACCCGGACGCGCGCCTCGGCCTCATCTGCGGGGAGCTCTCGGAGAAGACGATCGCGGAGGCGTCCCGGCTCGGCTGCGTCCGCATCGCCCCGGACTGGCAGCGGTCCGGCCCGCTCTCCGTGGCCAAGGCCCACGCCGCGGGGCTCTCCGTGAACCTCTGGTGCAGCGACTCGACGTTCATCTACGACACCGTCAAGGCCTGGGGCGCGGACGTGAGCACGTCCAACATCCCCCGCACCATCATCGCCCACGCCCGCAAGGCATGATCCCGCCGCGCCCCCTCCGGCGCAACGGCGCGGGCGGGATGGGGGAGGGCTAGCCGACCCGCTCGAAATGCGGCAGGCGGGGGAGGGGAGTCTCGACCTCGATGGTCGCGGGGCCATCGTAGGTCCGGCCGTCGTCGGCGCGCCACGAGCCGGGCGGGAGGACGACGCGGCGCGAGGCCGCGCCCTTCTCCAGGACGGGTGCGACGAGGAGGTCCTCGCCCATCAGGAACTCGTCCTGGATCCCGGCGTAGCCGCGCCCCGGGAAGGCGTATTCGAGGTTGCGCATCATCGGCTCGCCCGTGCGCGCGGACTGCTTCGCGAGCTCGACGAACCGCGGCGCGAAGCGCTGGCGCAGGGCGATGACGTCCCGGAAGACGCGCTGGTGCTCCGGCGAGAGCACGCGCCAGGGCGAGGCGGAGATCTGCATCATCGGGCAGAGCGCATGGACCTGCGCGGAGCGGAGGAAGAGCTCGGGCTCGAACGGCGCGCCGGGGAGGAACGCGGTCCATTCGCCGCCGCCGATCATGTCGGGGCAGATGAACGGACAGCCGACGAGCCCCGCGGCGAGCATGTCGGGAATCAGGCGGCGGAGGGCGTCCCACGTGTGCGGCTTGTCGTGCAGGCGCATGATCACGGGCCGGCCCGCGAAGCCGAAGCCGTTGCGGTATTCGCTGCCCTTGTATTTCAGCGCGAAGGCGCCGTAGAGCGCGCTCTGCGCGGTCGGCGAGGCCGACGGATCGTGCGCGAACGTCTTCGGGGACGAGCCCTCCGTCCCGACGCATCCGGCGTAGAAGTGGACGCCGCCGCCGTCGAACTTGAAACCGTCCGCGCCGTAGTCGCGCGCGAGCCGGTCGAGCTGCTCCGTGAACCACGCCACGGCGTTCGGGTGCGTGAAGTCGAGCAGCGCGCTCTTGCCGTTCCACCACTTCACCGCGGCGGGGTCGTTGCACCAGCGGTCGCGGCGCGCGCCGCTCTCGTCCTCGCCGGCAGCGAGGAAGCCGCCGGTCGCGAGCAGGGCGCGGTAGGCGGGCGAGTCCATCGAGACGAACGGGCAGATCCAGAGCAGGACCTTGAAGCCCATCGCGTGCAGCTTCGCCATCATCCCCTTCGGGTCGGAGAAGCGGCGCGGGTCGAACTCCCAGGTGCCGTAGCCGAGCTGCCAGGTGTCGTCGATCATGAAGACGCCGGGCGGCACGCCGTTGTCAATCATCGACTGCGCGTAGGCGAGGATGTCGCGCTCGTTCTGGTGGTAGGTGAGCTCGATCCACGTGTTGAGCTGCGGGGCGGCGAAGTAGAGAAGCTCCGGCTCCTGGCCCGTCGGCGGGAACCAGGTTCGCGACGCGTATCGGAACGCCTCCGCGAGGCTGCGCCCGGCGTCCTCCACGAGCGCGATCCGCCCCGCATCCGACGCGAGCGCGATCTCGCCGCCGGCGATCTTCGCGCCGACCGGCTCGGGGCACCAGATCGCCCGGCCGCGGTCCGAGCAGAGCAGCGAGAGCGACTGGTGCGCATAGTTCTCGACGCGCAGGTCGCATTCGAACGCCGTCGTCTCGGTGAACGGCATCTCGCGCCCGAAGGCGTTGCACAGTCCCCACCACTTCTCGCCGGGGAGCATCTTTACGCGGAGCGTTCCTAGCGCCATCGTCGATTCCTTTTCGTTTCGTTGACGGTCCCTATGCTACCGAAATGCCACCGATTTCGCAAGAGACGGTAACTTGACAAAGTAA
>CAMOEO010000315.1 GCA_946612175.1 uncultured Verrucomicrobiota bacterium | reverse complement strand
GCGTCCGCAGAAGCGAGCGCGTGCCGGCGCCGTCCGGCTCGCAGCGCAGGATGCGCCAGTCCGCCGCGGGCGAGAAGCCGAACGAGACGCGGCGCGGGTGGCGCGAGGCGACGGCGACCGCGGCCGCGCGGTGGTGGTCGATGCCGTAGACGAGCGCGCCGGAGGTGCGCGCGATGCAGTCGAGGAACACGCGCTCGAACGCGGCGACCGACGGGAACCGGTCCACGTGGTCGAGGTCGAGGTTCGTGAGGACCGTCACCGCCGGCGAATACCGCGCGAGCGTGCCGTCGGACTCGTCCGCCTCGGCGACGAGAAGCCTCCCTTCGCCCCCGGCGACGTCGCCGCCGAGCGCGGCCGACGCGCCGCCGATGCACCAGAGCGTGTCGGCGGGGCGCTCCGAGCGGAGGATCGTCGCGAGGAAGGTCGAGGTGGTAGTCTTGCCGTGCGAGCCGCAGACCGCGTAGGTCTCGTAGCGCGCGGACAGGGCGGCGAGGGCGTCGCCGCGCGCGACAACGGGGACGCCGGCCGCGCGCGCGGCGGCGAGCTCCGGGTTGTCGTCGTGGACCGCGGGCGTGCGGACGACGAGGTCGGGGCGTGGGTCGAGGTGGGCCGGGTCGTGCCCCGCGACGGCGGGGATGCCCCGCGCGGCGAGCCAGTCGAGGAGGGGGCCGCGGGAGCCGTCGCAGCCCGTGACCTCCCAGCCGAGGCGGCGCAGGAGCAGCGCGACGCCGGCCATGCCGACGCCGCCCGCGCCGACGAAGTGCGCGCGGCCGGGCCTCGAGAAATCTGGAAGGGCGTCTTCGCTCATGCGAGCAGGAGCTTGGAGAGGACGGCGAAGAGGCGCTCCTCGAGCTTCGCGGCGGAGGGGCGGGAGTCGGCGGGGGCGCGGTCCCATTCGAAGAGATACTCGTGGGCGAGCCCCTCGAACGTGCGGACGAGGTCCGCCGCCGGGAGGGCGCGGTAGAGCCCGGCGCGGAGGCCCTCGGCGAAGAAGCGCTCCGACGCGGCGCGGTAGTCGCGGAAGAGCCTCTTGAACGCCTCGGGCGGCTCGCGACGCCCCTGGGAGCGCTGGTATTCCATCCCCATGCGGAGGAAGGGGCCGTGCGTGGCGTGGTGGCGGACCCAGACGCGGACGAACGCGCGCAAGCCGGCGGCGCCGGACGCGGCGGCGAGCGGAAGGACCTCGCGCTCGACCTCCTCCACGCGCTCCGTGGCGATGCGGAGCATGACGGCCTCCGCCAGCTCGCGCTTGCCGGGAAAGAAGTTGTAGATCGAGCCGACGGCGAACTCGGCCTCGCGGGCGATCTCGGCGATCGTGGCGCCGGGGAAGCCCTTGGCGGCGAAGACGCGCTCGGCGGCGTCGAGGATCGCGGCGCGGTGGGCGAGACGCTCCTTTTCGCGCCGGGTGGGGCGGGCGGGCGGTTCGGGCGGGTTCTTCATGGAGGATCTCCTTTCGGCCTGCATTATCCCCGGGGTCGGGCGGCTTGTCAATACAAAAATTGAATTGGCGTTCAGATGCTGAATCCCGGGGATTTCGCTTGCAAACCGGGGGGCGATGGCTACAATGCGCGCGCCATGGAAGACACGAACGAGAACGACGCGCCCCGCGGGGCCGCGGAAGGGGCGGAGGAGACCCGCCAGATGGGCGAGCAGCCGCTCGCGGCGCGGATGCGCGAACGGGGGCTCTCGAACCACGACCTCGTGGCGGCGTCCGCCCGGCCGATCACGCACAAGCTGGTGATGCGCGCGGCGCGCGGCCGCCGGCTGACGATCCATTCCAAGGAGCTGGTGCTGGCCGCGTTCAACCGCGCGACGGGCGGCTCGTACCGCGTGTCGGACCTGTTCGACTACTAGCCGCGTCCGGCGTTCCCGCCCGGCGCGCCCCGGATCAGCGCACCGCCCCTTCCCCGGCGAGCGCGGCGATGGCCTCTTCGAGCGCGGGAAGGGAGGCGGCGCGCAGGATGCGGCGGAGGCCGTCGTCCCCGCCCTCGAACGAGCGGTGCAGGTAGCCCCAGAGCTCCTTGAGCCGCCCCATCAGGGGGGCGGGGCCGCAGAGCGTCGCGGCGTATTCGGCCGCGAGGTCGCGGGCGAACGCGGCGATGTCGGAGCGGGGCGGGGGAGGGGCGCCGCGGAGCTCGGCGGCCAGCGCGGGGTTCGCGCAGAGGCCGCGGCCGAGCATCAGGCCGGAGAGCGAGGGGAATCGCGCCAGGATGCGCGCGGCGTCCGCGGGGGAGGCGATGTCGCCGTTGTAGACGACCGGTGCGCGGAGGAGGGGCAGGACGGCGGCGAAGGCGTCGAGGTCGACGGTTCCGTCGTACATCTGGACGCCCGTCCGCGGGTGGACGACGATGCACTCGAGCGGGAAGCCGTTCAGCAGGTCGGCGCGCGCGGCGAGCGTGTCGGCGGCGCGGTAGCCGAGGCGGATCTTCACGGAGAAGCCGCCGGGCATCCCCTCGCAGCCCGCCTCGAGCATGCGGGCGAACGCGTCGGGATCCTCGGGCAGGCCGGAGCCGCGGCCCTTCCGCGCGACGAACTTCCAGGGGCAGCCGCAGTTGAGGTTCATCCGCGCGTGCCCCATGTCGCGCAGGATGCGCCCGGCGGCGCGGAGCGCGGCGGGGTCGCGCCCGATCACCTGCGGGACGGTCGGCAGCGCGCCGCACGCGGCGGGGGCGACGTCGGCGAAGAGGCGGGCGGGCATCTTCTCGGCGGACCCGAGGTCGACGCCGCCGAACCGTTCCGCCAGCAGCCGGCGGAACGGCGCGAGCGTCACGCCGCGCAGCGGCGCCATCCAGATCTTCCTCCCGCCCGCATCCCCCGGGATTTCCCGAATTCTCACGACTGTTTCTGCTTCTATTCTCATTCTCTTCTGAATTCATTGCCTTAGGATGCGTCGCATCGAGGTCCTCGCGCCATCCGCACGAGCCCGAGCCGTCGCCACAGCTCGTCGTCGAGCGCGCGCAGGGTGTGGTGGTCCCGTAGTAGCTCTTCCGCGGTCTTCCTTGTCCGCGAGGGCGGGGCGGCGGCGCTCCGGACCGGCTTCGCGGCGTGATCCGGGACCAGATCCTCCGCGGTCCAGGGCTCCGTGAGCCCGCATACGCGGAGAAACTTGTCCGCCAGCGCCTTGTAGCGCATGAGCGTCTTGTAGCGCGGCGAGAGTTCGGGGCAGTTCTCGCGGAGCCAGCCGCGCAGCCCGGGGTTGCGCCCGACGATCTCCCCGTCGGCGTCGCGGATGTAGGCGTTGTCCACCGCCGGCTCGAGGTCCTGCAGCAGCGCGCCGAGCAGGAGCTTGCCCTCGAGAGAGGTTCGGGAGCGCTCCCAGGCTTCGAGCAGGGCCTCGGGCATGGGCGGCGGGTGTCGCGAGACGCTACGACGGGAGCGGAGCGCGCGGCGCGTGCGCAGGTCCTGCGCAACGGCGTTGCGGCGGGCGCGCCGATAGAGCATGGCCAGACCGTAGACGGCGAGGGAAAGGACGGAGACGCCGAGCAGGAACGGGATGGCGAGCAGGAGGAAGGCCGGTGCGAGATCCCGCTCGAAGCGGGCGTCGAAGGGGGCGTAGGTGCCGATGACGGGGGTGGGGTCGTACCATGCGGGCGGGGCGTCGTGGAAGGCGCGGGCGTCCTCGCGCCGGTGATGGCGGCGGGGACGGCCGGGATAGGGGGTGGTGCGGTATCGCTCCTGCCAGAGGTAGGAGAGAGTGCGGCGGCCGTGGCCGCGGGAAG